>JANNWD010000659.1:0-4210 GCA_031408315.1 Bacteroidota bacterium | reverse complement strand
ATTTATATTTTCAATTGCTACCCCATCATACAATATAGTACCAGATTGGGACTGATACATATTTAACAATAATTGTGCAATGGTGCTTTTACCGCTACCTGTTTTACCAATAATAGCAATTTTTTCGCCTTGGTTTAATTGTAAATTAAAATTTTTAATGGCTTGTATGCCAGTGTGGTTGTAGGTAAAATTTACATTTTTAAACTCTTTATTACCTTGTAGTTTAAACTGTGTTGTATTATTTTTATTTTGGTTAGATGATGGATGCAATAAAAATTCATTTATCCTTCGTTGAGATACTGCTGCCCTTTGCATCATACTTGCCGTCCAGCCAATAGCACTTACAGGGAAAGTTAGCATTTGAATGTATAAAACAAACTCTGCAATTTTGCCTACATCAGCACCTTGTACATTATTTACCACATCTAAACTTCCCACCATTATTGTAATTAATGTACTAAGCCCAATAAGTAATGCCATACTAGGAAAGTAAATAGCTTCGGTTTTAGCCAATCCTATCGCATTATCCATATAATCTTCACTATTTTTTTTAAAAAAACCGAACATAGCTTTTTCTTGGCCAAACGATTTTATTACTCTGATGCCAGAGTACGATTCTTGTGCATTAGTGGTCAAATTACTTAACAAAGATTGAATTTTTTCACTTTTTTTATTAATAACACTGTTTACAAAATATATAATTATGGCTAAAATTGGTAACGGTGCTAAAGCTACAATGGTTAATTTAGGGCTGCTTTTCAACATAAAAAAAACATTAAAGCCAATTATTGCTGCCAAATTAATAAAATACATTATAGCAGGACCAGTGTACATTCTAACTCGGCTAACATCTTCGCTAATTCTATTCATTAAGTCGCCTGTAAAATTTGTTTTGTAAAAAGATGCACTTAAACTTTGGTATTTTTTATATATTTCGTTTTTTTGGTCGTACTCAATATGGCGGCTCATTACAATTAATGTTTGCCTCATTAAAAACATAAAAACCCCACTAATAATGGCAAGTATTAAAAGCGTAATACCCGTAAGTAAAACCTTATTAGTGGCAGATTCATTATACCAGTTAATTAGTTTTTTTACAGTGTAGTCGTAGCTAGAAATATCGATTATATTGGTTTTTCCACTTATGGAATTAACCACACTATTTACAATATAACCCGTAAGCTGAGGTGCTAAAATTCTAAAGTAATTGGTAAAAATTACAAAAAGTATTCCCAATCCAAAAAGCCATTTATATTTCCAAAAATATTTATTTAAAGTAGATAGATGTTTCATTAGTTGGGTGAAGGTATGGCAAATATTTTTTTTATTTTTTGGCACAAAAATATAGATAACGTACTTTTGTGATGGAGAGCTGGCAGAGTGGTCGATTGCGGCAGTCTTGAAAACTGTTGACTGTTACAGGTCCTGGGGTTCGAATCCCTAGCTCTCCGCTAAGAAAAACCTTGTAAATTTAATTACAAGGTTTTTTATTTTCAATTTATTCCTGCTATTCACAATTCACTTTAGTTAATATTATTAATAAAATAAACCCTATTTTTTATCGGAAAAAAGTAATATTCTATCATAATCAGCCACTTACAATAAAAAAATAACCTTTAACTGAATGGCGCTACCAATATTGTATGGATATCATCACTTTTACAATAAAATGACAACTATGGCACTTCCAGAAATTTTAATTGTACTGTCTTCCATAACAGCACAAGATACATTGCCTACAGGCACTGTTTTACCAGTAATTAATACTGAAAAAAAAGTAGATGATTTAACAAAAAAAACAACGCTTCCAAATAAGCCAGTTGAAAAGGTAAAAGAAAAAACTGCAAAACTGCTTAGGATAAGCAGAGGCGGATGGGATCGTAATTAGAGTAAGGATACGATAATAAATCTTCATACAAGAAAGCATGTATATTTAAGTAAGATGTTTCTACAATATACCCACCTACAATAGTTATTTTACCAGTTCCTAGTAAGGCCAATGATTGCAAAATACGAGTGCCAGTTCCCCACATCCAATTAACATTATGTTTAGAGAGTGTATAGTAATAAAAATGGTTTAAAATAATGCATGGTATAGTTCATTATCAATTTATAAATTATTAACAACCCAAAATAGTGCTTTAGAAAAAAAACACAAAACGGCCAAAAGGTTTTATATATAGTTAAACGATAAAAAAACTATAGCAGCCGTTTACAGAGCAAAGTTCTCCGTTACCTTATTGTAGTAAAATTGAGATAACAAATCATTATAATTTGTACGAAATTTTATACAATGATAAAAATTTTTATTGCTACCCTGTTAATTGGATGTTCTCTTAAGTCATTAGCACAAAATATAGGAATCGGCACTACCACCCCATCCGAAAAATTAGATGTATCTGGCAATATTAAAGGAGATACAGCCAAACTAAACAGTTTAAAAATAACATCCAATGCTAGCACAGGTAAAGTATTAACGAGTGATGTAAACGGAGTTGCCAGCTGGCAAGTATCTGGTATCAACGTAAAGGCATTGAATGGTCTTTCTAAGAAGCAGGACAGCATACTGCTGGGTGGCCGCTTATTAGATAGCACAAGGTTCTATCTGTCTGGCAAAAAAATAATTTTTTTGGACAATGATGGAGTCACCCAAACAATAATGGCTTCTGTTACCACATTTAGCCCCAACACTGTTTTATCAGCGACACCTATTACTCAAACCTTTAAGACTACTTCCGATTACTTAATTAAAACGGTGGAGTTATACCTTAACTCATTACCTTTTACTAATACAACAATGCAAATAAAAAACAGTAGTGGAACTGTACTTTCCACAGCCAACTTTTCTTCTCCCGTTATAGTAAGTGGCTGGCAAGTTTTTACATTTTTGCAGCCAGTAGCTATGAATGCCAGTGAAGTGTATTCACTTTCTATTACTGGCACAGCAGGTACACAAATGTTTTATAATAGCAGTAATGCATACCTTGATGGTGAATGTAGTATTGGCTCCACAACAGATATTGCATTTATAATAAAAGTATTACAAGAGAATGCAGTACTTACAATTAAAAACAATAAGGTGGGCATTGGTACAACCAATCCCGATACAACTTTTCATATTGTTGGTAGTATTAAAATAGCTGACGGCACCGAGGGTGCAGATAGAATATTTACCAGCGATGCAAACGGATTGGGCAAATGGAGTAGCATAGCCGCCGCTGATATTAATGGATGGGGTACCAGTGGTAATGCAGGTACGAATGCGGTAAATCATTTTATTGGTACTTTAGATTATACATCGTTAAATATCCGGGTAAATAATCGGCCATCTGGAAAAATAGACCCATTACTAAAAAATACTTTTTGGGGTTATAATTCAGGTATTTTAACAACCACTGGAAAAAATAATACGGCTTCTGGTAGTTCTTCCTTTTTAAATAACACTACAGGGAGTTATAATACTGCTAATGGTTTAAACTCTATATATTCTAATACCACAGGAAATCATAACACTGCAAATGGCTATATTTCGCTTTATTTCAATACTTCGGGTTCTTATAATACTGCAACTGGGGATAATTCTCTTTTCTCATGTACCACTGGAAATCATAATACAGCTTTCGGTTCGGAATCTTTGTTCAGCACTAACGGTATTAATAATACAGGCATTGGGAATAAAGCTGGCTATATTATGACAGGAGGCTCTAATAACATAGCTATAGGTTATGATGCTCAAGTGGACTATAATACAAACAGTAATCAAATAAGAATTGGAAACCAAAATATTACATTGGCAACTACAAAAGTATCATGGAGTACATCATCCGATGCCCGATACAAAGAACAAATAAGAACAATACCCTTTGGTTTAAATTTTATTGAAAAACTTCGTCCTGTAGATTATATGCGAACCAATAACAAAAAAGCCGACAATGGAGCCAACCCCGAAACACTTGAATCAGGTTTTGTTGCACAAGAAGTAGAGCAGGTATTAATTGATTTGGGTTACGAAAATTCAGGAATGATTTCAAAAAATGAAAGTGGTTACTATAGTATGCGGTATAATGATTTACTGGCACCAATGGTAAAAGCGATTCAGGAGTTGCAACAATTAATAAGCATTCAACAAAAAGTAAAAGATGAGCAACAAAAACTAATTAACACCCAACAAAAAGAAAATGATGCATTAAAAATACAAAACAAACAAACA
>JANNWD010000658.1:2500-4538 GCA_031408315.1 Bacteroidota bacterium | reverse complement strand
AATAAAAGTATCCAATTTTACACCATTAGAATCATACACAAAAATTCGACCACTTTGATCGGCAACAAACATGCGCGATGTAAAGCCATCGTTTGCAATATCTACAGGCGTTGGTACTGGTCGTGTAAACGTATCTAATTTTATTTTTGGCTGTGAAAAAGCAAATGTAAAAAAGAATAAAAAAGAATAAAGTGTATAATGTTTTAAATGCATCCAATTTTTTCTTTTAAAGTTAACGAATATTAGGATATAATAAAAATTTTTAAATGATATACAAATAGAGCAATAAAAATTTAAATCGATTTAGATTTTTCAAACGATTGCATGGCATCAACTAAAACTTGTACACTTTCAATTGGCAATGCATTATAACAAGAAGCGCGAAAACCACCAACAGTTCTATAACCTTTGATGCCGTGAATTCCGTATGGTTTCACAAACTCTAAGAATGTTTCATCATCATCTATATTATTTGCAGTAAAATTGATATTCATTCTGCTTCTGTCTTCAACAACTGCATGACCATTAAACAACGGATTTCTGTCAATCTCAGTATATAATAAATCAGCTTTTGCTTTATTTCGTTTTTCCATTTCAGACAAACCGCCTAATTTTTTTAACCAACGCAACGTTAGCAAGCAAGTATAAATTGTAAAAACAGGAGGTGTGTTGTACAACGAATTATTTTTTGCATATACTTCGTAATTCCACATTTTTGATTTTGCGCGTTTTGCTCTTCCAAGCCATTCATTTTTGATAATTACTAATGTAATCCCAGAACATCCTAAGTTTTTCTGAGCACCTGCATAAATCAAATGATATTTTGAAATGTCAACAGGTCGTGAAAAAATATCCGAGCTCATATCGCAAATTACAGGAATAGCATATTGTTTATCTTCAAAAAATTCAGTTCCGTAAATTGTATTATTAGAAGTAAGATGTAAATACGCTGCACCTTTATCAACTATAAAATCTTTTGGAATATAATTGAAGTTTGCATCTTTAGAAGAAGCAATAATCTTTGTTTTGCCATACAAACGTGTTTCTTCTTCTGCACGAATCGACCAAATATCTGTTTCAACAAAATCTGCAGTTTCAGTATCGTTTAAAATATTATAAGGAATCATGTTAAACTGCATGTTGGCACCACCTTGCAGAAATAAAACGGAATAATCATCAGGAACATTCAATAATTCTTTTATTAACACTATACTTTCTTCTAGTATAGATAGAAATTCTTTACTTCTATGTGATATTTCTAAGAGAGATAGTCCAATACCATTATAATCTAAACAAGCCTGTGCACTTTGCTCAAAAACCTCTTGTGGTAAAATAGAAGGACCAGCTCCAAAATTGTGTTTTTTCATACTTTGTGCCTTTCTAAGTGAAACGAAGAATCTTTGTTAATTATGGATTTACGAAAAATTCTTTCAAACGAATTTACCAAATTAAATTTCAGCATTATATTATAGAATTATTAATGGTGAAATTTTTACAGATTGTAATAACTTACCATCTAAACCTTACCTTCGTGCTAATATAAAAAATGCGATGACTTTTGAAGAATTCAACCTGACGAAACCTTTGCTAAATGCAATTAATGATGCAGGATATACTATACCTACAACAATACAATCAAAAGCATTCTCTGTAATTATGTCTGGTAAAGATGTATTAGGCATAGCACAAACAGGTACTGGGAAAACAGTAGCATACCTTCTTCCATCTATTAAGCTATGGAAATATGATAAGGAGAAACTACCACAGATATTAATTTTAGTACCAACAAGAGAGCTCGTAGTTCAAGTGGAAATAGAAGCCAATAAACTAATAAAGTATACTAATGCAACTGCAGTAGGTATATATGGTGGTGTAAATATAAAACCGCAAGTTGCTATTGTTAGAAAAGGAATGGATATTTTAGTAGCAACACCAGGTAGACTTTTGGATTTAGTATTAAATGGAGCAATAAGCCTAAAATCTGTTAAACGACTAGTAATAGATGAATTTGATGAAATGTTGAATTTAGGCTTTCGTA
>JANNWD010000657.1:0-5696 GCA_031408315.1 Bacteroidota bacterium | reverse complement strand
TTTGCATAAAATATGTAAACATACTACATGCGGTAACAGCTAATTCTGCTGCTTTCTTATGTTCAACAGCTTTACCTCCAAAATATGCAAAAACGCCATCGCCTTGTAATCTTTGCACATGACCTCCTAACGTAACTACTGTATGAATTGCCGCACTTTGTATTGTATTTGTAATACTATAAATATCATCTAAATCATATTTCTTAAATAGATTAGTTGACCCATGTATATCAATAAAAATTGAAACTATATAATGATTTTCATTTTGATTAGTCCCCTTTAAATGTTTAAAATCAGGATGCAAACCAAGTTTAGCATTTTGTAAAGAGTGTGGCTGCAATATATCAACTAACGGTTGTGCTTGTAATTGAATATTAGAATTAAAATTTCGTTGCTCTTGAATTAATTCCATTCTACTTTTTAACCTACTCTCATTTAGGTTACCAATGCCTTTTGAAATATTTCTTTTTCTCTCACTCTCAGAGAGGATATTTTTTAATCTTGTTGTGTAATTTCCGTACATAGTTGTATTATTTAATTTGTTTGATTATGTATATAGTAAAAATGATTATTACACTAAACTGTGCTAATAGTAAAAAGCTAACTACTTTAAGTTTAGCAAACTTTCTTTTTAATGCAGAAGCTAAACAGTGTACCTGCCGAAACATATCTTCCTCAATTAATTCATCAGTGTAGTTTTTTAGCTTACTAATAAAAGTATTTTGGTTAAACTTCGCAATTCCTCCAAAATAGATTAAAGATGGAATATCATCCATACATTCATTATCCCTAAGAAAAGGAGATATTGCAGAAATAGTAAAGAAAATAGATGCTAAGCATAAGAAAAAAAGCATAAAGAATTGAGCCCAAAAAATAAAGCTATGTTCAATTTTATTTTCAATAGCAAAATAACCAGCACAAAGCCCTGTAAGAATAAATGTATTTAAACCAATATAAAAAGACCCTTTATTATTTATTGCATCAAAGTATTGGTCAAACCTTTGAATTATAAATTGCAAGTGATTATATTTTGAATTTTCCATAACTATTAGTTTTTATTGTCTTTAGGAGGTACTGGGTCATTACCATAGGAGTCTTTATCCCTTATTTTCCCATTGACTCCATGAATTACTACTTCTGATTGTTGATGCTTGGCAATTTTAATTGCCGCATCAATTGCCTGTTTTTGAGTTTCTGTAACTTTTGTTGCTTTCTCATTACCAGCTCCTTTAACTTGCCACCCATTAGAATGTTTCGTGACATGCTGATTTTTACCCATAATTATAAATTTTATGTGTTTAAAATATTGGCACACAATATTTATAGCGGAGTAGTGCACCTAATAGCCGGAAAGAATAAATAGAAGAGAAGTTTAAAAGGAAGTTCGAATTGATTAAATCAAAATCCTATGTATTGTTTAAGAAATAAACAATACATATTTTTGTATTACAAATTAAAACTGTGGAAAGAGTCACTTTCAAAACCCATTTCCTGAAAACCTTAGGTTGCACCCTAAGGTTTTCAACTTCTATGTAAAGAGCTAATATATATACCAATAATTTCAGGTTCTTATAATTTACAAATTTCTACAAAAAATACAGTTTGAATGAATATTAATTTTCCACAAAGTGTTAATAAATCGTTTTTTTGTTTATTTTTGAAATCTGTATGTTATTAAAATTCATTATTGGGAACCACTTATCTTTTAAAGACAAACAAGAATTTAGCCTAATAGCTGAACCTTTAAAAGAATTACCAACCCATTTGCATATACCTCATTTTTATGATGCACAAGAACGAATATTAAAATCTGCAGCCTTTCATGGTCATAATTCTCATGGTAAAACCAATTTTTTTAAATCGTACAAACTACTTATTCAATTACTATTAAATTCATTTACTAACAATAATCTATCGACTGGATTTGTTATAGCACCTTTTTTATTAAATACATCTACAATTGATAAGCCAACTCATTTTGAAATTTTGTTTTTAATAAAGAATATTAAATATAGATATGGCTTTGAGATTTCTCAAGGGGTAATTATTTCAGAGTGGCTTTTTTATGCAGAGTATAGAATTAGAGAAAACTATCTTTTTATACGTAACAAGCAAGATTTTCAATTAAGTAAGACTTGGAATAAAGAATCCGAAAATCGCATTGAGTTACAATCATTGTCATTTGCAAAAGAAAAGGTACTCTTGCTTTCGGTGTTACTATCACTAGATAAAATTCCGAGAATTGATTCAATATTAAGTTGGATAAATCAACAGATTTTCATTCCTACATTTGGTGAGAACACCAACAATTTACTTAAAAATGCAACTTTAATTTACTCAAATCCAAACTATAAAAATCGTATTCTTTATTTTATAGAGAAGGCCGATCTTGGATTTAAAACTATTTTTGACAAAATAGAAAACACACATGCTACTGCCATACAAAAATTTGATAAGGGCTTGGTTAATTTATGGTATAGTAATGAAATTGAGAGATTTGAGTTATATACCCAACATACTGTTTATGACGAAAATTATATAATTAAAAGTAATCAGCTGTTTGATTTATTAAAAGATGAATCTGATGGTTCTATAAAATTTTTTATTTTAGCTTGCCTGTTCTCTCATTCAATTATTAATAGCAATATTACCTGGGCTGATGAACTTGATGCAAGGCTACATCCTGAGCTTTTTGAACTACTAATTAAGCTATTTCATGAACCTGAATTAAATTCGAATGGGGCTCAATTATTTTTTACGACTCACAGTACTGTTTTATTAAATAAAAAACTCCGAAGAGACCAAGTGTATTTAGTTGAAAAAAATGAATATGGTGAGTCTACATTAAAAAGATTACACACTAAAGAATCTCCTGTTAGAATTGACATATCAATTGAAAAAGAATATAGAAAAGGAACATATGGTGGTGTTTCAAAAAAAGTAAAAAAATCAAACGATTTACCTTCCCTTTTTGATTAAAATTTAAAGCATAACTTTTTATCGTCTAAAAAGCATTGCTATCTTGGATTTGCCGAATCACTTACTAATTTTTAAAAATACTCTATGATAAAAATTTTTGAAAAAAGAAATAAACTAGTCTTTGATGACTACAAGGAAAATGAAATTGTAAAACTATTTTCTATTTACGAAATTGGAGCCATCCGTTATGCTTACTATGATGATGGGGAAGATAGTATGGTAATATCTATTTATACTATACAATTCTTAGAGGATATTTGTGATGATTTTGAAAGCTGTAGCCATGATATTATTTTAGATACGATAATGGAATATGATGCGGCATGTAACTTTTTTGTGGATGATAGTAAGATTGAAGTATATGAAACGGAAGGGAATAGTATTTTAGATGTCATTTTGTTTTTATCAAGTTTCTGCAACAAATACCATATTTTGTTTTTTGAACCTGAAATTTACTTCAGCCAATTTAGTAGGTTTGTTGATTACAAAAATCAGCAAGAAGCTATTGCTTGGTGGAAAGATGACCATGTTTTTAGATGTTTTAGTAAAAATTAAATAATACAATATGTACAACCCTTACAACTACAGCCAATGGGACAATTTTGAACTAACCGAAATCTCAAATTCTGTTTTGGCACAAGCTAGTGGGTACTATTTTCATTTGTACACCAATGAATTAAACAACCCAACCCCCAATGCAGAAAAATTAGCTTTGTATAAAAAAGAATTTATTACAATTGGGGATTTGCAAAATGATGGCGAAGGCAATTTGAATAGAGAAGGATTAATTTTTAGGATTGAGGAATACTCTGGAATTGCAGTAAAACAGCACTCGGTGTAGAGTTGAAATAAAAAAGAGCCTGTATAAAAATACTGGCTCGTTATTTAATCCGTACTCTATGAAAACTTTATCAAGTTAAAACATTTCTATCATATTTAAATATGCCAGTACATAAAAATTTTAGCCCCAATTTCTTTATTAAATATGTATATTGTATATCAATCACTTAAAATATATTTGTATGGGTAAGTTTGTAATACACACTGGTAAAAACGGACAGCATTATTTTAATCTTAAGGCTGGTAATGGCGAAATTATTTTATCTAGCGAAGGCTATACGTCAATGCGGTCTTGTAAAAAAGGTATAGCATCCGTAATGAAAAATGCTAGTGATGCTAGTAAGTATGTAACTCTTAAAGCTAAAAATGGTAAGCCGTACTTTACGCTTAAGGCTGGTAACCACCAAGTGATTGGTAAAAGTGAATTGTATGAGAGTGATAAGGCTTGTGCTAATGGTATTGCTTCGGTTAAAAAGAATGCTCCTGGTGCTAAGATTGAAGGTTAGTATGTTTAACTATTTAATTATATCCTGGCTATCGTAATTGATAGCCTTTTTTAATACCAAAAATAAATTTTAATACAGGCTAGTAACATGGCTACTGATTTGCTGTAGCAAATTGTACGCCTTCCCAATCGCTTTAAATGGGTTCGTAAGTTTAAGTTTACTCTTTCTATTCTATTTGTACCAAACTGCTTTATACTGTGTAGTGCTGGAGGTAGTAAATATTTATAATTAGCTAAGCCATCTGTGTATATTTTAATGGGGTTTGCATTCACTACCGTTTGTAATACTTGCTTTAAAGTTTTATTGGTACGACTGCCTACATTTATGCTTACAACTTGTTTGCTTTGCTTTTCATACGCTAGTACTACCCATTGTAAAGTGGTTTTACTTTTTATATAGGTTCGTAATTCATCTATTTCAAAAAATTTGTGTTGGGATATTATGGGTTGAGATAATTTATATGCTATTGCTTTAATTTTTTTGATTACAGTTGTTTTAGAAATACGTAGTATCCTACTAATGCTTCTTATACCGCAGCTTTCTTTGGTGAGTATGGCTATTTTATGATTGATGTCAATTTTATAGCCATTGTATTTATAGTTATTGATATAGGTTTTATTGCAATTTTTGCATTTGTAGCGTTGCTTGTTTTGGGTAAAGCCATACTTTGTTGATTGTGGGTGTGTACATATTGTTTTATTCATGTACAAATGTGGTGGTTTTTGAAAGAAAAAAGTGGTATTAGCCCAGATACGCTAACACACAAATGCTTGGCTGCATATCTTAGCTAGGGTCTAGGTGTTATGTAAATCTTTGAAGTGGCTCTAAATACATAATATCTATTAAACCCTTACCTCCATTGTAATCTATAGCACTGCTATATTTCCAATCTTCTTCTTTTGTTACAAAGCCTGCTTCTACTGGATTGTAGTGGGTATAGTTTAATTTTTGATGGGCTACTTTGTTACTGAATAATTCTATAGGGTGGCTCTCTGGTTGCCATAGTTGAAATTTAGCATTACCGCCTTTTAATTTGGCTGCTCTTTCCATCATCCATAGCATCCATTCTCTTCTGCTTTCGGTTCTGCTTTCGGTTCTGTTTTCTTTTATGGCTTTGTGTAGCATTTCACTGGTGTGCCGTTTTAAATCTCTCATTATATTGCTTAGGGCATTGCCTTTTGTGCCTACTATTAAGTGGGCATGGCTTGTCATTATGCACCAGCCGTAGATTTCTAAGTCTTTTTGGTTTTGACAGTATTTTATACTTTCTAGTAAAATATTTTTGTATTCGTTTCTTATGAATAGGTCTATCCAGTTGGTTATAGTGAAGGTTACGAAAAATAGTTTGTCGTTATCGGTGAATTTGTATTT
>JANNWD010000656.1:0-15594 GCA_031408315.1 Bacteroidota bacterium | reverse complement strand
GGTTCAACCATTACCAAACAGCATCACCATATTTGGAGTTTGTGGGAGCAGGCTAAAATTGATGAAGAAGGTGAAGGAGATAAATATTTAACAGAGACAGTAAAGCAAGGAGATAAATGGTACATGATTTTTAGTGAAGATAATGATATCTACAGCCAGGCCACAGAAGTGGACCTAGCAATTCCCGAAAAAACAATCAGCAGCAAATGGAATAGTGGTTATTTTATTTCACGAGCTTTTTTTTATTAAAACTTAAACAAACTATATGAAATTTTTATTCAGCCTTGCCCTATTGATTTCAAGTGTTAGTTATCTTCAGGCACAAAAACTAAGTCTTACCAAACGGGTAGCCATTTCTTCTTTAAATGCAAAGGCAAAGGAAGCCATTGGGAATATCCGTTTTTTTAAAACTGGAAAAAAAATCACCATAGACGATGCGTTTGTTTCAGCAACAGAAATGGGTGTGAAAATAGAAATTGATCTTGCAGAACCCGGAAGACCCAATACCAAATGGACCTATGAATTTAACCCTGCAGATATCAATTACATTTATAATGTAGAAATGCCTGATGAATCTCCGGTTGGTCAGATCCGGATAAGCCTTTCAAATAAGATAGGTTACAAAACCAGCTATTATAAAAACGAAGGTCTTACCGAAACTTATGAAGAAGATGTGTACTTAAGTTATCTTAAAGTAGATGAGGATAATTTTTTGCAGATCCAATCTGCCTTATTCAAACTAAAGGAGATTTATATTGATGAAGCCAACGAGCCGTTGAAGCCATTGGCAAATGTCATGAGCAGGAATAAGGATTTCTGGATTTCTTCACAGGGGGTATCCAATACCTACCAACTCAGTAAAGTGTTTATCACGGGTTGCACTATGCGGCTTATGTATTATTTGGAAAGTATAAGCACATCGGGAGATGAAATAGAGATGTATTTAACTATTATCCCTCTTGACAAAATTGATGACGTAAAATTAGATAAAAATAAAAGCAGGCCCAATTGTATTTTGCTAGAGTCGGGTAAAAAAGGATTTGAGACCTATGAACTTAAAGATAAAAAATACGTGGCTACAAAAGCCGTTAAGGAAATTCCCTTATTTATTGATGTAACCAATGACAGGCGCCGAGATGAAATTATGGAAATACTTAAAACACAGGTTAAGGAATGTGGAGGTGGAAAGATAAAATTATAAGTGTAAGTCTGTTTGCAGAAGGGAACTTTATGAATAGTAAGAATTAATAAAAAATTAAAAATCAACCATGAAAAAAATATTATTTACAACTATCCTGCTTTTTTTAACCATTGTAACAAACGCTCAAAAAATTGATGGAAAATGGGTTTTTGAAAAGATGAATTTTTCCGGATACATCATTTATTTTGATGACTCCAATAAAGACAAAGAAAACTTAATAAAGGCCTGGATCAGAATAACCCGAGCTGAGGGAGATCAGGATTCAAAAAAGGACATTATTAAAAAACAAAGAATTAATCTATACTGGTTTAAAAGAAATATATAAAAGCAGTATAGAGTTTAAAGGCATGAAATATGACCAGGTTATTAAAGGAGCTGCTGGAAATTATTATAGAAACTTAGGGAAATTAGTATTTAATGAGCAAGGGGATGATGGAAAAATAGGAAAAAAGGAAGTGTCATTTAAAATAACAACATCAAGCTACGAGGATGACGGATATAATATTTTAGACGTTGAGATTCCCCAGGATTTCCATGAGCAAACAGAATTAAAGATTAAGATAAAAGATGACAGGCTAATATTATAAAAAGTTGACAGCACTTCGATAGAAGGAGTATTTAATACCATTGATGAAGAGGAAATGTTTATACTTTATTTTAAAAAGAAATAAAATGGGTTTTTTTGTAAGAAGCGAAATGCCAGGCGGAGATTAGTACGACGATTATAAAACATAAGGCCTGCCTGCTAATTTGTATTTCGTCCATCGTAAATAAACAATTGAGAAATGATTAATGTAATCCAAATATTTAAATCTGCCGAAAGATTTAAAAAAGATGACTACGAGACAGGCAAACTACAACTTCTCAACTTATGGGAAGAAAGTTTTACATCCAATACAGGTTATTTAGAAAACGGCACTTTGTATTTGCCAGATTTTGGTAAGCAACAACCCGACTTTACTAATGCTCAAACAATTATTATTCAAGATATTACTAATTTTGACCCCACACTCTTTGTAATGGCAAAGCAAGTAGCTCAGCAGCCAAGATGGTTTGTAGACAATAATAAAAATCATATTTTACTGGTAAAAGATGAAGCAATATGCTACTGCAAGCATTCAACATCTTTAACTTTTGATATTTTTAAAATGCTAAGTGAGCAGCCAGGTATTTTTAACTTAGAGCTTAATTATTCCGATAATCAATTAGCTATTGGGATACCTGCAAGGGGCAATCATAAAATAGCTGAGCTAAAGATAAATAAACCTGTAAGGTATAAGTTAAATGGTAAATCGGACTTTACAATGACTGGCAGAAAACAGAGAACATTTGTAGAGTACGATTACTTAATAGAGTATTTAGGCCAAGCTGACAAGGTAGTTTTTAAAGATTGGAAAAAAATTGAGACCATCAAGATTAAACCTAATAAGGAATACAAGCTTGTGGATGAGAGAAAAATATTAAAATAAAAATATCCGACTGTCAATATGTTGTTTGGGGTTTAGTAAACTCAAAGTAACTGATACTTATCAATAAAGAACAAAAGGCTACCTTCTATTACAAAAGAAAGGAATGGCAAATTTAAAAAATGTAAATCAGGGAGCAAACTTAATAAGCTAATAAAAAATAATTATGAAAACACTATTTGTCACTTTAATACTCTCTTTTTTTTCGGGCAATTTACTTGCCCAATCTAAGGAGCAGATTTTTGCTGAGTTGAATATGCTAATGCAAAAGAACAAGGATATAGATTATTATGACTTTATGCTTAAAAAAATAACTATTGTACAACAGGATTTTTCAGAGGATAGGATATCTGTTAAGGAAAAAAGTAAATTATGGGGTGAGAAGCAATATTGGATAACAAGGTATACAGATATCCCCTGGATACAACTGGAGAGTTATAAAATTGTATCTACTGATGACGATAAAGACAATCTATTAATATTGAATTTTAGAAAAACTTTTAAAAAAGAACATTTTAGTGAAGATAAACCCGTTGATGAAAAACCTGGCACAGCTAAAACAATTGAATTGTATACAAGAACAAAATTTAAGCAGGATATTGAAAAGTACATGAACCGTTTATATTTATTGATGCAGGAAACATACAAAGCAAATCCACCTAAAGAAGAGTTAGAAGAGCAGCCAGCCAACCTTTTACAATTAATTACAGATGCTCAGCTAAAAACATTGATTACCGCTCATTCAAAACCCGTTGTAATATCATTTTGGGTGAATGGATGTGCACCTTGTTTTAAATTATTGGCACAAATAAAAGGATTGCATGATTTATATAAAGATAAGGTTGACTTTTATTTTGTTAGTGTATCTGGTGACAGCCGGGTAAAAAATGTACAAGCCTTAAATACCAGCTTTAAGATCAATTATGAGACGAAGTTTTTCTATCGCATGGAAAAAGCCTGGAATACCGATCTGTTGAAGACCATGTATATCGGATGGAATGTTGAATCTGTACCCTTTACCATGCTCGTAAACGGCAATAAAAAAAGCGCTGTAAATTTGGCAGAAGAACTTGCGAAAGCAATAGAAGAAGCCCTTAAATAAAGTTGCTATCAAAGCTGTAGCGATTTGGAACCAGGATGAATTTCCTGCGACACCAGATACACAAACAATGGAGATCAACTTAAAAGCAAGCATTTAAAAACAGATCATGAACCCTATATTAGTAAAGATTTTTTTTACATCTATTATCCTGTTGTGTATTACCATTTCAGCTTATTCCCAAAAAGAATTCTTTCGTTCTAAACAGGTTTTTACCACAGAGCAGTTGAGTAATTTTTATTCTTCGGTTACTATTCATGATAGCCTGCTAATTTTTAATGCCAATGATCATCATCTGTATGCATACAATAAAAAAGACGGTTCACTTAAATGGTCTGTAGAAACAAATTATAAATCTGCTATCCCTGTATTTGTACAAGACAATATTATTTATGCTGGCATATCCAAAAATGAAATACACCAGGCAGCACAGTTTGATCCGGCAAATGGTAATTTAATAAAAGCCCTGCCCTTTGGCCCTTTGGCCACAAAACCATTAATGAAAAACGGAATACTGTATGGCACCGCTATTTACAATTTTGGCTGCATACTTGCATACGATCTTAAAAAAGATACAGTAGCCTGGAGTCGCTTTATTGCACATGGATTCTCCCGCCAACCTTATTACTTTGAAAATAAGATAATGGCTAATGCAGAAGCCAACAATTGGGTGTCGTTAACTTATGATGGTGTTTTGCTTGATACGACCTGTGCAGTAAAAGCCGCTCTTTTTGTAGAGGATATTCCTTGTATAAAGATATTTACTGCACTTACACATGATGATCTTGAGATAAAAGGAAAACTATCGGATGAAATTTTTGGAACCAATTTTTTTGACCTGCCCGAAATAATAACCACTGATAATTTTACCCTTATTTTAAATGGAGATAAACTTAGCATCCTTTCCAAAAAACTTAAAATAAAACAGCAGGTAGAGGTTTCTACTTTAGCAGAGGAACAACTTGCTGATAACTATAATACAAAATTGTTGAAAGCAGATGATAAAAATATATGGATATTATACAGTAACCATGTATTGCAGTACAATCATAAAACAAAAAAACTAGTCCGGTCAACAAACCTTACTGCATGGCAACCCAACAGTGTGTTGCCGGATGGTGAAAATATCTGGCTGATATCAGGTAAAGACGGATTGCTTTATGGGCTAAGACTTTAAAACAGGATTGCCAGCGTTTTAAACGCTGACAATCCTGAAAATTATATAGTAACTAATTTTACACCAAATCAATATAAAAATTTACCAATTGTACAAACTCACCTAATCTAGCATCAATATCTAAAAAAAATAACCAAAAACTTTAAGTCGTATTTTGCCACATCAATTTCAATATAATTTTGATCTCCTCCCAATATCAATTCTTTACAGTAATTTCACAAAAAAATAGTAACCAACTTAGTGCAGTTTTTAAAAAATATTTTTTCTACCAATACCAAAGCAAAGGAGTTTAAAAAACAACTCAATAATGTTGTTGGCTTTACACCCGGCGATGTAGCGTTGTACAAAACCGCATTAAGCCACCGTAGTGTACGGGAAGGTGCCGATGAAAATAATGAACGATTAGAGTTTTTGGGAGATGCAGTACTAAGCAGCATTGTAGCCCATTATTTATTTAGAAAATATCCCTACAAAGGCGAAGGTTTTTTAACCGAAATGAGGAGTAAAATGGTTAATCGCCAAACCTTAAATGAAATTGCCTTAAAAATGGGCTTAAAAAAAATTACGTTTTATAATAAGTACGATAACTCACTTAAAGTATCGCAAATATTTGGCAATACATTAGAGGCTTTAATAGGTGCGGTATATTTAGATAAAGGCTACGACAAAACAAAAATTTGGGTAGAAAAAAGAATTATAATGCCGTATTTATTTATAGATGATTTAGAAGTAATAGAAATAAACATAAAAAATAAATTGTACGGCTGGGCAAATAAAAATGGTAAAGCGTTGGAGTTTGAATTATTAAACGAAAAATTTGAAGGCGGCAGAAGATTATTTACCATTGGAGCAACGGTAGATGGTGAATTAATAGCCGAAGCAAAAGGCTACAATAAAAAAGATGCTAGCCAAATAGCAGCACAATTGGCGGTTGATAAATTGGGATTGTAAACGGTTTACTGTTTGGTGTTTTCTTTTGGGTTTCAAAATAACAGAAACACTCTAAACTTTCTAAACCCCTAAACCTCTAAACGCATATGAACTTTGGAATACTAGGAAGCGGCAGCTGGGGTACAGCCTTAGCAAAAATTTTAACCGATAGCGGACAAACCATTTATTGGTACAACCGAAGCCAAACGGCTATTGATCATATAAAAACAAGAAAACACAATCCACAATATTTACCTACAGCACATTTTGATGTGAGCAAATTGCATCTTACCACAAATGTTGCAGAAGTTATAAAAAATAGCGATTGTATTATAGTAGCAGTACCATCTGCCTATGCAGATGATGTATTAAAAGAGTTACCCAAAAATATATTTGACGGCAAAAAAATAATAAGTGCAATAAAAGGAATTTTGCCACAAAGTAATTTATTGCTCAACGATTATTTAGCCCAGCATTTTAGTGTACCAATCGAAAATTATTTTGCCGTATTGGGGCCTTGCCATGCCGAGGAAGTGGCTGCAGAAAAATTATCGTATTTAACATTTTCTGGGATAGATGAAAAGGTAACAAACGAAATAGCCAACTATTTTAAAACACCCTATTTAAACACTATTACCAATAATGATATTTATGGTGTACAATATGCCGCAATATTAAAAAATATTTACGCTGTAGGTGCAGGTATTGCACATGGGTTAGATTATGGCGATAATTTTTTGAGTGTACTTATTGCCAATGCTGCCGATGAAATGGCCAGCTTTTTACGTAAAAGTGGTATTAAAAATATAGAAGTTGGTCATACCGAAATACAAGTTAATACTAAACGAAAAACTAATTATGCAGCTTCTGTTTACCTTGGCGATTTATTAGTTACTTGTTACAGCTTACATAGCCGCAACCGTAGCTTTGGTAATATGATTGGTAAGGGCTATAGCGTAAAAGCAGCCCAGCTAGAAATGAATATGGTTGCCGAAGGCTATAATGCCAGTAAGTGTATGTTTATCATAAACCAAACCGTAGATGCCGAAATGCCCATAGCACTTACCATTTATCAAATACTTTGGGAAAATCTTTCTGCAAAGGATGGATTTAACAAAATTGAAGAGAGTTTAATATAATTCGGTTATACCTTTGTAATACAAACAAAATGTAATGCCTTTCTCTTTTTCAAATATTAGTAACTACGTAATAATCGCAATGATTGTTATATTAATATGTAGTGAGATTATAAAATATTTTAGAAAAAATCCGCAGCATTAAAAAAATAAATCCGCAGCAATACCATCTGCAAAAAGCTTCCCTTCGGTTGTTAAAATAATTTTCAAATTTTCAACTTCAATTTTTTTTGTACCAATGTACTTTGCACTTTGTACTATTAACTTATTACTAAATTCTTCCCCAAATTTTTTAGTCACATAATTTAAATCCAACCCTTCTATCGTCCTCAACGAAGTCATTATATATTCATTTAATTGTTGTGTTGTTGTAAGTATTTCTTCCTCAAAAGGTATTGTGTTTTTTTGAATAGATTGAATGTATAAGGCATTGTTAGCCACATTCCATTGTCTAATTTTATCGCCATCAAATGAATGTGCCGATGGTCCAAACCCATAATATTTTTTGCCTTGCCAATAACTACTATTATGGCTGCTACGCAAATTAGGTTTTGCAAAATTGCTAATTTCATAATGCTCATAACCATCGGCAGCAAGCCATTGCATTAATAATAAAAATTGGTGAGCTTGTTTTTCGCTATCGGTATTTTGTGTTTTATGTGTATCAATTAATTTTGCCAAAATAGTTTTTGGCTCTACAGTTAATGCATAGCAACTAATATGTGGAATATCTTTTTCAATAACTTTTTGTACATTTTTTTTCCAATCAACATCACTTAATAGGGGAGATCCATAAATTAAATCAACCGAAAAATTTGTAAAGCCTGCTGCTTTTATTTTATCAATACAAGCCAAACTTTCTTTTGCAGTGTGTGCTCTATTCATCCATTTTAATTCTTCATCATTAAAACTTTGTAAGCCTACACTTAATCTATTAATTCCTATCTTTTTCCAACATAATAATTTTTCATTGGTAATATCGTCAGGGTTTGCTTCTAATGTAATTTCAATATCATCCGCAAATTCAAATCGTTCTTTTATTGCATCAAATATCAATTGCAATTCATCTTCCCTTAAAATACTTGGAGTACCTCCACCAAAATATATAGTTTCAATTCTTTCTTTTATAATTGATGTTGAATTTTTTGGTACATTCCGTTGCTTGCCCCTCTCTTTTGGAGAGAGGACGGGGGTGAGGTTTATCTCCTTCACTATTGCCTTTACCATCTCTTCCCTCAATTTTAACGAAGTACTAAAATGAAAATTACAATAGGTACATGCTTGCTTACAAAACGGTATGTGTATATAAATGCCCGACAATTTTTTTACCTGTATTAAGTATAAATGAAGATTATAATTTAGATTTGATAATTAATGAGCAAATGTAAATTATTAGTTACGAACTATGGAATTATGCTAGCAATATTGCTACTAGTTTCTCCATTCGCTGTTGTGTCGCAAACAAAAGACACAGCATATAAACTAATTATTAATTATGTAGATAAAAATTCATCAACCCAAAATATTAACTTACAAAATACATTTACTAGCAAGTTTGATTGCGATGCTTATGTAAGCAAACTTATTATTCTACTTAATAGCAAAGGCTATCCAGCTGCATCTATAGATAGTATTAGCCAGGCAGATAATAGCACTATTATACAATTATTTTTAGGCAAAAAATATTTATGGATAAAATTACAACCTACCGATATTGATAAAAAAGCAGTAGAGCTTAGCGATTTTAAGGAAAAGAATTTTTTTAATAAACCCATAAATATGTTGCAATTACAAAAAGTGCAACAGCGTATTTTAAATTATTACGAAAATAATGGATACCCATTTGCCTCCGTTTTTTTAGATAGTGTTGTATTGGATGATGATAAAATAAATGCTCTTTTAAAAGTAAAAAAAGGAGTGCTATACAAAATTGATAGTTTACGCCAATTGGGTACAGCAAAAATGAGTAATAAGTTTTTACAGCGGTATTTAAGTATTACCAATGGCTCTTTGTATAACAAAACAAAATTGCAACAAGTAAATAAATTATTATTAGAGTTGCCTTATGTGCAACAAACACAACAAAGCGATATTACACTTTTAGCCAATGGCTCTGTAGTTAATTTATATTTAGCAGCAAAAAAAAGTAGCCAAATAAGTGCTATTGTAGGCTTTTTACCATCGGCAACGCAAAGTAATAAATTGCAAATAACAGGTGATGTTAATCTTAATTTAAAAAACGCTTTTGGTGGAGGAGAAACTTTATTAGCCACTTGGCAACAATTACAATTAAAATCGCCACGTTTAAATTTAGGATACCAACAACCCTATATTTTCGGTAGTAAATTTGGCATAGATTTTTTGTTTGATTTATTTAAAAAAGATTCATCTTTTTTGCAGCTTCAAGCACAGTTGGGGGCACAATATCTTTTATCGGCCAACCAATCGGGTAAGCTATTTGTGCAATGGCAAAATAAATTTTTATTGGCAGATGGTGTAGATACTGCCTTTGTAAGGGCTACTAAAACATTGCCACCTAATATTGATGTAAATGCTGTAAATATTGGGTTAGATTATGAATGGAATAAAACAGATTACAAACTAAATCCTCGAAGTGGTAATGAAATAAAAGTAATAACAACCGTAGGTATTAAAAATATAAAACGCAATAATTCTATTGTAAACATTAAAGACCCTTCGTTTAATTATAGTAGCTTGTACGATACACTAAAGGCAAAATCGTATCAATTTAAAGTGCAAATAACCGCTGCTCATTATTTTCCATTAGGTAAGCAAGCCACCGTTAAAACAGCTATTAATAGTGGCATTTATAACAGCCCCAACGTATTTCGAAATGAATTGTTTCAAATAGGTGGATATAGGCTTTTACGAGGCTTTACCGAAGAAAGTATTTACGCCACACAATATGGAGTAGCTACGGTTGAGTATCGATACAGGCTCAGTCTCAACTCAAATCTATTTGGGTTTGTAGATGCTGCTGTGGTAAAAAATAAGTTTCAATCCGTTAATGTAAATAATAATTTTTTAGGTACTGGTTTAGGGCTTCTGTTCGAAACTAAATTTGGCTTACTTAATCTTAGTTATGCCATTGGTAAACGAAACGATGTAAAGTTTAATATTAGAGAAGCATCAAAAATTCATTTTGGGTATATAAATTACTTTTAAAAAATCATCAACACTATTTACTTTTGTAAAAACAAAACTCTTCAGTGGCTAAATATCTCCTTTTTCTTTTAATAACATTTACTAGCCATATTGTTTCAATTGCACAGTTGCCAGATACCTTAATGCAAGCACCTAGCGATATATTTAATGCAGTAGGCGTAAGGCATTCAGCCTATCAAACGGTTTTACAAAATACTATTTATAAGCATCAATATTTATCTGCTAGTAAACCATCTACTTCATTTGTCATCACTCCAAAAAAAGACGTTAATAACAATGTTATTTTTTATTTGTTAGCTACACTTGCATTATTACTTGGTTGCCTAAAAGCCTTTTACAGCAAATATTTTTACAATTTATTTAGAGTTTTTTTTAACACCTCTTTACGCCAAAGCCAACTTACCGATCAGTTGTTACAAGCCAAGCTGCCCTCCTTATTCTACAATATTTTTTTTATACTAAGTGGCGGTTTGTATGCTTATTTATTAATAATTAATTTTAATAAATCAGCCTCTTTTAATAACTGGATAGTACTTTTTGCCTCTATCGTTTTTTTGGCAGGTATATACATAGTAAAATATGCCTCATTAAAATTTACAGGCTGGGTTACTGGTTATTCAGAAACGACTAATACGTACATTTTTGTACTTTTTTTAATTAATAAAATTTTGGGTATTACGCTGGTGCCATTAAGTATTGCAATTGCTTTTGTACAGCCAATGGTTGTTAATAGCCTGATAATAGTTTCCCTTTGTTGTGTAGGGTTTATGTTTGTTTTGCGTTTTTTTAGAAGCTACGGATTGCTTCAAAATCAATTAAAAATAAGTCGATTTCACTTTTTTTTATACATTATTGGAGTAGAAATTGTGCCTCTATTGTTGATTTACAAAGGGTTGGTACTTTTTATAGGTAAAAACACCTAATTTTGTAAAACCATTTTGGAAATACGTATGGTTAAAACTGAGGTAAATAAGTTGGTTAGTGTGCCAGCAAAGATTAAGAAAATATTGATTACCCAACCTAAGCCGGAAGGTGAAAAATCCCCGTATTTTGATTTAGCCAAAAAACATAATATTAGCCTTGATTTTCATCCTTTTATTGTGGTAGATGCCATATCTGCAAAAGATTTTCGTAAGCAAAAAATTGATATTACTAACTACACTGCTGTGGTATTTACTAGCCGCAATGCCATTGACCATTTTTTTAGAATTTGTGATGAAATGAAGGTGAATGTTGGGCAAGACACTAAATATTTTTGTATTACAGAAGCAGTAGCACTATACTTACAAAAATTTATTTTGTACCGTAAGCGTAAAGTGTTTTATGGGGCAGATGGTACCAACAAAAGCCTTTTTGATGTAATTAATAAGCATAAAGACAACGAAAAATTTCTTTACCCTTGTTCCGAAAGTTTTGATAGCGAAATAACCAACTGGTTAAAAAATAATAAGTGTGAGTACGCAACTCCAGTTTTATACCGCATTATTAGTAACGATGTAAAGGAAGTAGTAAATAAAAATTACGATGTTATTTGCTTTTTTACACCGGGTGGAGTAAAAAGTTTGTTAGAAAATTTCCCAAAATTTAAACAAAATGGCACTCGTATTGGAGCTTTTGGTGCAAATACCTTTAAAGCTGCCGAAGATGCTGGTCTTACGCTAAATATTAAAGCTCCACAACCACAAGCCCCAAGTATGGTTAGTGCATTGGAGTTGTTTCTGTCTTCTTATAAAAAAAATAAGCTTTAAGGAGTTAAAAGTCAGTACAATCTCACTCTTTGCAATTTAGCATAAACAAATCATCCAACCTAATTCCCTTAATTCCTTAATGGTAATATTATCTTTTGCATAGCAAAAAAATCATAACCAATCGGTTCCATCTGTGTCATCAGCGTTCCATCAAATGCTATCTTTACTAAATGCCAAACAACCTCATTACCGAAACAAGCCCTTATCTTCTTCAACATGCCCACAACCCTGTAAATTGGTATCCTTGGAGTGAAGAAGCTCTTCATCTTGCTAAAAAAGAAAACAAAATTATTTTGGTAAGTATTGGCTATGCCGCTTGCCATTGGTGCCATGTAATGGAAAAAGAAAGTTTTGAAAATGAGGATGTAGCTAAAGTAATGAACGAAAATTTCATCAACATAAAAGTAGATAGAGAAGAACGACCAGATATTGATGGAATATATATGGATGCTGTACAAGCCATAACAGGTAGTGGTGGTTGGCCACTAAATGTATTTTTAACGCCAGATGCAAAACCATTTTATGGAGGTACTTATTTTCCGCCAATAAATGCATATAACCGCAGCAGTTGGACGGATGTTTTGCTTGGCATTAAAAAAGCTTGGGTTGAAAAACCTGCCCAAATTATTGAACAAGCCGAAACCCTTACCAATCATTTACACAAATCCGATTTTTCTACCGCTTTAAAAAACAGTAACGACACAGCTATTTTTACAACAGATAATTGCCACACTATTGCCACCAATATTTTGCAAAAGGCAGATACAGTTTGGGGTGGCTTTGGCAATGCACCTAAGTTTCCGCAAACATTTACCATACAATATCTTTTACAATATTATCATTTTACTAAAAAAGAAGAAGTTCTACAACAAGCATTATTAAGTATTAATAAAATGCTAGATGGTGGTATTTACGATCATCTTGGTGGAGGTTTAGCAAGATACAGTACTGATGCAGAATGGCTTGCCCCTCACTTTGAAAAAATGTTGTATGACAATGCTTTGCTATTAAATATTTTGGCAGATGCTTATCAACTTACAAAGGATAAAAAATACGAAACACCCATTCACCATAGTATTGCGTTTTTGCAAAACGAATTGATGGATATCGATGGTGGTTTTTATGCTGCAATTGATGCCGACAGCGAAGGCGAAGAAGGTAAATTTTATGTGTGGCAAAAAGAAGAAATTGACCGTATTTTAGGGGAAGATGCTGAATTGTTTTGTGCTTATTTTGATGTAAGTAAAGAAGGAAACTGGGAACACAAAAATATTTTAAGAATATTAAAAAACGCAGATGAATTTGCTAGTAAAAATAATTTAAACATAATAGAATTTGAAAAAATAATTGATACCTGTAAACAAAAACTACTACAACATCGCAGCCAACGAATACGTCCAATAACCGATGATAAAATTTTGCTTGGATGGAATGCTTTACTGATAACTGCTTTGTGCAAAGCCTATGCAGCACTTAATTACAAGCCATATAAAATTTTGGCACAGCAAACATTTGATTTTATAATTGAAAAATTTACTGTACAAAAAAACAATGTAGCCTTACACCATACCTATAAAAAAGGTGTAGCAAAATATCCAGCTTTTTTAGATGATTATGCTTTTTTAATACAAGCAGCTATTCATTTACAAGAAATAACGTTTAATACAAAATACCTACATCTTGCCAAACAATTAATGGAGCATACTATTGCCTATTTCTTTGATGAAGAAACAGGTTATTTCTTTTTTACCAATAAAACCCAGACCGATGTAATTATTCGTAAAAAAGAAGTGTACGATGGAGCAATACCATCAGGTAATTCTACAATGGCAGAAAATCTTTTTTACTTATCTATTGTGTTTAACAACCCAGCTTGGTTTAATATGGCTAATAAAATGATAAATCAATTGAGTGTTGCAATAGTAAAATATCCTACATCATTTGGTATATGGGCATCTATCTTGTTAAAACAAACTGTAGGAATTAATGAAATAGCTATTTTAGGAACAAATGTTGAAAATTTAACAAATCAAGTGTTAGAAATTTACATTCCAAACAAAATTTTGCAAGCATCTACTAAACAAAACAACGATTTTCCTCTGTTGGCTAAAAAAGAAATAACAGCCGAATCGCTTATTTATAACTGTTTTCAATATACTTGCAACCATCCAATAAATACCACAAATGGGTTATTAGAGGTATTGATACAAAACAATAAATTTGCTTAGGTAATCACAATATTTTCAAAATATATACGTTTACCCTTTTTAGGAATACTTTTTAGGAAAAAATTAATAATTGTTTGAGCTTCAAAAAAATGATTTTAATTGTAAAAGTCGTTATATTTGTTCCTTAACACCCTCAAAGTTAAAAACAATGAAGAATAGATTATTCTATCTAATAGCTGGATTAGCTATTGTATCTGCATCTTCAAGCTGTAAAATGCTTGGCGGAAAAAACAAATCTGGTAGCTTACCAAAAGATGGGCAATTACATGGCGTAGAACCTGGCAAGCGTTCTGGCATGGGTCGTCCTTTTGGAATGGTTTACATTAATCCAGGAACTTTCCACATGGGTCCAAATGATGAAGATGTAAGCTATGCATTAACTGCAAGAAACAAATCTGTTTCAATTAGTGGCTTTTGGATGGATGCCACAGAAATTACCAACAACGAATATCGTCAGTTTACTAATTGGGTACGAGACTCTATTGGTGCTAAACTAATGGGCTTTGTAAAACAAGGTGGCGATGGTAATGAATATATTGATTGGACAAAAGCCAAAACAATTAAGTGGGGCGATAAAGCAACCTTAGAAAAAATTGATGCAATGATTGTAACTCCAGACAATCGCATTTTTGGAAAAAAAGAATTAGATGCTACAAAAGTTGTTTATCAATCGGAAACATTCGATTACAAAGCAGCGGCTAACAATAGAGATGCAAGCATTCCTCGTTCTAAATTTATCATTAAAAAATCAATACCTGTATTGCCAGATTCTTTATGTTGGATAAGAGATTTTGCTTATTCTTATAATGAGCCAATGGCAAAAAAATACAACAATCACCCAGCATTTGGTAATTACCCTGTAGTTGGTGTAAGTTGGAAACAAGCTACTGCCTTTTGTGAGTGGAGAACACATTACTTAAACTCTTTCTTGGAAGGTAAAAAGAAAGCAGCTGAAACAGATTTCCGCCTTCCAACAGAAGCACAGTGGGAATATGCAGCAAGAGGTGGTCGCTCTCAAGCTAGCTATCCTTGGGGTGGTTACTATTTACGTAACAAAAAAGGTTGTTTATTAGCTAACTTTAAACCAGGTAGAGGTAACTATCCAGAAGATGGTGGTTTTTATACAGTAAGAGCAGATGCATACTGGCCAAACGATTTTGGCTTATATAATATGGCAGGTAATGTTGCAGAGTGGACATCTTCACTTTTCTACGAAGGTGCTTACAATTTTCAACATGATATGAATCCAGATATTCGTTACAACGCAAAAGATACCGATAAGCCAAGAGATAAGCGTAAAGTTATCCGTGGTGGTAGCTGGAAAGATGTTGGTAACAGATTACAATGCGGTACAAGAGATTATGAGTATCAAGATACATCAAAATCTTACATTGGTTTCCGTTGTGTAATTGATTTACCAGCA
>JANNWD010000655.1:0-1963 GCA_031408315.1 Bacteroidota bacterium | reverse complement strand
CGCTTACATTTAATGTTCGTATTAAAGAAGTAGATATGGTACCATCGGCTTTAAAGCCTTTATATTTTTGATATTTTTTAACTGCAATTGATAATTGTGCAGAGTCGGGCAATTTGTTAGTAAAATCAATGAAATTGCCTTCGGCCAGGCGTTTCTGTAGAGTTTTTATAAAAAAAGTACTGTCTTTTACATCGCCTTTTTTATACGGATAGGTTACGTAGGTGTAAACTCTTCTATCCATACTATCTAAAAAACGCTTTATCCCTTTTTGTAAACTCCAATACCCTTTGTGCTTTGGTTGTACTGTATTTAGTACTGTAATAAATTGCTTTTGCTCAATAACTTTTTTTAAGGTAGATGAAAAAAAAGTTTCGGCTAAAACAGAATCTTTATTTAAGGAAAGGCTATCAGCTTGTAATCGTCCATGTTTTAAATCATAGATGGCTTGCATAAATCCATCGGTAAGCATCATATCAGCTTTGCTCCACAATACAGCATCCATTCTTTTTAAAGAATCTTTATCTAATGTATTTTTTAACGATTGTAAATTTTTGTTGTGATAATCTTTCGGAAACAGCCCATATAATTCTGCATTTTTTATAAAAGAAAATAATGAATCGGCAAGGGGTTGCCATTTTTCTTTATTGCTCCAAACAGGTTCGTAGTTGCTCGACTTGTAAAAAGCATCTACCGCTTTTAGCATTTGTAATTTAATAGTATCATCTACTTTTCCTGCATTATTTAATGCGTAAACTAAAGCCGATTTTATGTTATCGGTAGTATATTCATCCATTTTATCAGGATTAGTTACTAGATGGGTATTTTTTTTATCGGCACTATTATTACTACACGATAGCAAAAAAAAACATAAAACAATTAATACAAATTGAACGTACTGGGTATTTCGGTGATACATATATTAGGTTAAAAATGGTATCTTGGTAGTAGAAAATTTTATGCCAAAGATGATTAACACAAAATTATTTTTTAACAAGATAGTAATTCGTTTGCAAATGCTGCATATACTATCCATTGTTTTTTTATTAACACATTGTACAGCGTTTGGACAAGATACCACATTGAATAAATATGGGCTATGGGTAATCACCAACCCATCTACTTTACAAAAAACAGTAAGCAAAAATGATAATAAAGCAATGATTGATATAAAGTTGCACATACCAAACATAGTTTTAGATTTGTGCTACGCAACTACTAACAATTTTATGAAAACCAAGCTTTATCCAACTATTAAAACAACCTATTTGCGAAAACCTGCGGCAGAGGCCTTAAAAAAAGTACAAACCGAGTTAAACAAACAAGGCTTAGGGTTAAAAATTTTTGATGCATACCGCCCCTACTCTGTTACCGAAAAAATGTGGGAGCCAGTTAAAGATGATAGATATGCCGCCGACCCAAAAAATGGCAGTGGGCATAATAGAGGTGTTGCAGTAGATTTAACCATCATTAATTTAAAAACAAAAAAAGAGTTAGATATGGGCACTGGCTTTGATAATTTTAGCGATACTGCACATGGAGATTTTATTAATTTGCCTCCCATAGTTTTACAAAACAGATTGCTACTAAAATCTACCATGGTAAACTATGGCTTTAAAGTTTTAGATACGGAATGGTGGCATTTTTATTTACCCAATGCTAAAGAGTATGAGTTGTTAGATGTTTCGTTTGATGACCTTAAAAAATTGAGCAAGAGAAAATGATTTTATTCAACTCCTAATTCTTTTAATTTATTTTTAGCCTCCATATAACTTGAGTTTAATTCTACCGTTTTTTGATAGAATTTTACGGCTTCTTCTTTTTTACCCAATGCTAAGTAAATATTACCAGTAATGTAATGTACAAAGTCTCTTTCAGGAAATTCTTTTACATTGTTATCAGCTATTACTTTTGCTTCTTCGTAGCGTTGTAAGTTATATAATTGTTCAGCTATAAAATTCATCGA
>JANNWD010000654.1:0-7914 GCA_031408315.1 Bacteroidota bacterium | reverse complement strand
GTAAACTATTTTTAGCAAAACGTACAAACATTATCAAGCCATCTCCACCAATGGATTTTAATTTTCCATTTTTATAATTACTTGTCCATTGTGGGCTAAGCAAATCGGGGAAGCCGCCAAGTGGCCATTCTTTATCACCTCTTACTAATTTTTGTATATCACCAAGTGTTAAGTTTTCAGTAGCAAAATTTGTTTGCATGTAATTTTTTATATGTTCAAATGCTTCTAATGCTTCTTGTTTTGTAATGCTACGTGGGGCTTGGTTTTGTAATTTCTTTTTTAAATATTCATAAGCTAATAAAAATATGGCTGCTCCCTTACTATCGGCATCGCCTCGTTTATCCCAAGTTTTAAATGTGGTTATTAAGTTGGCGTAAGCCGGATAATCTTTTTCATTTAAGGTAAACATACTATCTACTTTATACCAATATTGCAATGTTGTAGGTAATTGCTTATCAAACTTTATACTTTTAAATTTATCGTAACTCAATTTTTCATTTTTAGGAAATAATTCTAAAAAACGTACACTTCTGTTTAAGTGATAATTTTCCCAGCCATCTTGCAAAGCAAATGACGATGACTTTAAATTATCTTCCACCGCTGTTGCTAAAAAACTAGAGTGATTGGTGTTAAACAAGAATCCGCTTTTGGGATTAATGTATTGTGGTAACTGGTTTAAAGGTCTAAAGTTTGTCCATAATGTTTTGCTAGTATTGCCTGGCAAAGTTCTTTGCCAATTATAGTTAGGGGATGCATCTCTTATGGGCATGGCGGCATTGTTAATGTAAAAAATAGTGTCATTCTTGTCGGCATACATAATATTAAACATGCTAAGTTCTTGTGTGTTTAATGCATTGTAAAACTCAGTATAATTTTTTGCCTTATTCATTTGATACCATTGTTGCAAAGCACCAATTTTCATATTTCCACCAAGGCGTATGCTAAAAAAGCCTTGCTTATTTTTCATTGTAGCACCGTACTTACTCCAATAAATTTTGCGTTTAATAGTTATAGGTATTCCTTTAATTCGTAGTTTAATTGTTTTCACTTCTAAGTTAACCCACAGCCCATCAAATTTGTATTGTAAATTATTTTCCGCATTCATTTCTAATTGAAACTCATCTACTCTGTCGCAAAAATTTACAGTATGTGCCCAACCTAAATTTTCGTTTACGCCATGCAAAATGCAAGGACCACCAGCCAATAAACCACCTGCCACATTTAAACCTTCTTCACTGTTAATATGTGCCTCGTAAAATGCCTGTGGGCCTGTGTTTGGTTGGTGGGCATTAATTAATAAATAATTTTCTCCTGTAGTTGTTTTCGATGAATGTATAGCTGCTGAGTTGCTTCCTTTTTTATTCAACTCAGGTAATTCCCATTCTTGATTATTAAAAATACGAAGCAAAGCTTTATCTGCTCCATTAAAAATGGTTAATGCAAATACTGATGCTGCTATATATTCTTTTTGTGTGATAGGAAATATCTTTTTGTGTAATAATTCCTTTGAATGTGTTTTTGCATAATGGTTTATGGATTGCACATAGCCATCAATTAATTGAAGAAACGCTGGGGTTAAGGTATACCATTTTTCTTCGGTTATTTCCATACAACGAAAAAGTTTAAAAGCATAATCGCCTGCTACACCTTTTTTACCTTGTACTCTGCCCATTAAATTTTTTACGGGAAGTAATATTTCTTGCATACTAGCAAAATCATCTTCAGCTTCTGCCCAAGCAAGGCCGTAGGCAACTTCTCTATCCGTTTTTGCAAAAATGTGTGGTACACCAAAACTGTCTCTTACAATATCAATTTTTGTAGGGTCAATTTTATTTTGTGCTGTTAGTTTTCCCACAAAGGCACAAAGAACAAAAAGAAGAAGAAAAAATTGCTTCATAAATAGCGAATGAATTTGTTTAGAGAGACTGCATTATTTGTTCAATAAAGATATGCCGTAGAAGTGAGATTAAATATTCATTTCCACTGGAAATAAATATTTAATAGAACGAGTTCACAACAATGTTGAAAAATGATTAGCGGCTAATAACCAAAAAAAATAATTTGCATAAATCAAAATCTTAATCTTACTTTGTATTACAAAGTGCTTTATTATGAATGAGCAACAACAGTCGTTACAAGACATACAACAAATAAAACAAATGATGGAACGTAGCAGCCGTTTTATTAGCCTTAGTGGCTTAAGTGGTATTGCTGCTGGCTTTTGTGCCTTAGTTGGTGCATGGTTTGCCAATGGAATTATTACGGATAATGGTGGTCCATCGGGTTATAGGGAAGCTATTTTTAAGGGTATTGGTACCGAAAGTTTGCAACAATTTATGGGACACAAACTTTTTCAAATTGCTATTTTTACTTTTTTTGGTGCTTTTTTATTTTCTTTTTTATTTACATTTTTAAGAAGTAAAAAAAACAATATTCCTTTATGGGGATATACTTCTAAACGGTTAATGGTAAATGTTGCCGTACCCATGTTGGCAGGTGCTATTTATTTATATAAACAAATGCAGTTTGGCAATTTTGGTTTAATAGCTCCTGGGTGTTTAATTTTTTATGGTTTGGCATTAGTTAACGCTAGTAAATATACTTTAGGGGAAGTAAGATACTTAGGCTACTGCCAAATTTTGCTAGGTATTATTAACTGTTGGTTTGTTGGGTATGGCTTATATTTTTGGGCAATGGGTTTTGGCGTTTTACATATTGTGTATGGAGTGGTAATGTGGTATAGGTATGAGCGGCAATAGGTAATGAGCAATAGGCAATTTGCAAAATCATGTGATTGTAATACCTGTATTTAAAATTGATAAGGACTTAAATTATAGTAAACTAAAAGCCCCTTTGGGGTTTGGGGCAAATGAATTTAATAGAAAACTTAAATAAAATCTTTGATAGCAGAATACGGCTAGGCATTATGAGTGCCTTGGTGGTTAATGCTGAATTAAACTTTAATGAGTTGAAAGAGTTGCTAGATATTACAGACGGTAATTTGGCTAGCCATATAAAAACATTGGAGGAGAGTGCTTTTATTAAGGTACATAAAGGATTTATTGGTCGTAAAACAAACACAACTTACAGTATTACAAAACTTGGCGAAAAATCTTTTAAGATACATTTAACAGCGTTAGAAAAAATGATTGGTACAATAAAATAAATTTTTTTATACTTTTACTTTGAAATACAAAGCACTTTTAAATAAATTAAAACTAAACTAACATGGAACCTTATTTACAGCCTCAACTAAGCTTTTGGCAAAAAAACAAATTAATTATTAAATCTTTTTTTATTGCTTTTTTAGTATTGGCATTGCTAATACCTACGTTTATAATTATGTATTTGGCTAACGAACGAAAGGAGCGTAAGCAAGAAGTTACTAGAGAAATAAGTAATAAATGGAGTGCTGCACAAACAATAAGTGGCCCGTATTTAACCATACCCTACACCGAATTAGATGTAAACAAAAACCTTGAAAAAAAATTTATTTATTTATTACCAGAGCAATTAAGTATTACTGGAAAGCTAGAGCCAGAAATACGTTATCGAAGCATTTATAAAGTGCCTGTATTTACTGCAAAGCCAATTGTGCTTAAAGGTAAATTTAGTAATAATAGCATTGCCGCTGCTGGCATTAACGAGGCTAATATTAAATGGAACGAAGTAAAACTTTGTGTAGGCATTAGCGATTTAAAAGGTATTAAGCAACAAAACATAAAATGGAACGATGCTATTGTAACCATGGAAACTGGATTACCCGATAACGGAATTGCCCAGCAAGGAATTAGTGTGCCCATAACTATGGATGGAAATTTTGCAACAACCGAAAGTAGTTTTAACATAGAGTTAAACTTACAAGGCTCCGAAAAAATTTATTGCACACCGATAGGAAGCAGTACAGATGTACGTTTTAGCAGCACTTGGCAAAGCCCAGCTTTTGATGGAAAATATTTGCCTGATACCGAGAAAGTAACCAAAAGTGGCTTTGAAGCCACTTGGGCTGTATCAAAATTTAATAGAGATTTTCCTAAAGTATTCATCAATAATAGCCGTGCAGTTTCGGCAGTAGCAGAAAGTGCTTTTGGTGTAATTTTATTATCGCCTTTTGATGCGTATGCACAAACACTACGTTCTTTAAAGTACGCTATACTTATAATAGCTCTTACTTTTTTTGCTTACTTTTTTACCGAAATATTTCAAAAAAGAAGTGTACATCCTTTACAATATATTTTAATTGGTATTGCATTGGTGGTTTTTTATACATTGCTACTTTCCATATCGGAATATGTGCAATTTTCCTTAGCCTATTTAACAGCAGCAAGTGCTACAGTTTTATTATTAAGTTGGTACACACAAAGTATTTTCAAAAAAACTAAAACAGTTATTGTATTTGCTTTACTTCTATCAGCGTTGTATTTATTTATTTATGTTTTAATACAAATGCAAGACAATGCCTTATTATTTGGTAGTATTGGTTTATTTGTATTGCTAGCATTAGCCATGTATTTAAGCAGAAAAATTGATTGGTATGGGATTGATAAAAAGACAAATACAATTGAAAATGTATAAGCAAATAAAAAAAGTACGATCTAAATTATTAGTTTATTTAACACATAAAATGGCACTACCTGTTTTAAAATTGATACGTAAGCCAGAAAAATTTCCTTATACTACTTTGCAATTGAGTGAATTTATAGAGGGTAGTTTAGGTAAAGATTTGTATAATTTTTTAGATGTAAAAGAATTAGAATTACTGCCTTATTATGCAAGGCATGATGTTAAACATATTTTGCTAGGTTACGATACAACCGACGAAGGTGAAGGCTGCTTACAATGTTTTATGTTGGGGAACGGACATATTTCGTTCCCCGTAATTGCAACAGTTTTGTATGGTGTGGTTACAATGCCAGAATACTGGAATTCGTTTATTAAAGCATTTAAAAGAGGTAAAGTTTGTGAACCAATTGCTTATTGGAAATGGTTTGAGTTATTGCATTTGCCAACATCTACTCTTAAACAAAAAATTAATAGCTATGAAAAAATGGATGGGTAAGTTAGATGTTGGGGGATTGTGTTTAATAGCAATTGCAGTAATTGGATTTTTTGTATTAGCATCAATGAATATAGATTGTGATCAGTTTTCTTGTATTGGCTATCTGATTATTTTAGGACCAATATTTTTGTTTGGGCTTGCTTTAATGATTATAGCTGCAATTGTTGCTACTGGCACTTATGTTTATTCTTTATTAAAAAAAGAAGATGATAAATAAATTTTTAAAATCTTTTGCATACGCTTTCAGCGGAATAAAATATTGCTTTAAAAACGAATTAAATTTTAAAGTGCAGTTATTTTTTGCAATAATAATAATAGGGTTGGGGCTATCTTTTTACGTTACAATAACAGAATGGATGATTATTTTGTTTTGTATAGGCATTGTGCTAAGTGCCGAATTGTTTAACACAGCCATTGAAAATATTTGTAATAAAATAGAGCCTGATCATCACCCCAAAATTAAAATAATAAAAGATGTAAGTGCCGCAGCGGTGCTAGTATTATCATTAGCTTCAGCAGTTATTGGTTTAATAATTTTTATACCTAAAATATTTAATTAATATGAAAAATTTGTCGTTTAACACAATCCTTTTTTTGTTTTTTAGCTTTATTGTAAGTTTAATAACAGCAAGGGTTTATTTTACTAGTAGCCTATTGTACAGCTTTTTAGTTTGGAATATTTTTTTAGCTTTTATTCCATATTGGCTAAGTAATCTTTTATTTAAAAATGGGTATAATAATTATGTAAGCATAAGTTTGTTTGTAGTGTGGTTGTTATTTTTCCCCAATGCATTGTATATAATTACCGATTTAATTCATTTACAAAGACAAACCGTTGTGCCAGTTTGGTTTGATGCTATAATTTTATTTTCTTCGGCATTGCTAGGTTTAATATTGGCATTTGTTTCGTTGTTTAGGGTAGAAGAATTTTTACGACTAAAATTTACTAGCAGCAAAATAAACATAGCCATTCCATTACTTTTATTTTTAGGTTCGTTTGGAGTGTATTTAGGAAGATTTTTACGTTGGAATAGTTGGGATATTATTCAAAATCCTTTGGGCTTAATTTCTTCAATTGCTAACCGATTTATTTTTCCGTGGGAGCATTTGCGTACTTGGGGATTAACGTTTATGTTAACTGGGTTGTTTTACATTTTGTATTTATGCATAAAAAAACTGCCTATTTATTTAAAACAGGCAGTTCAATAAAATACTAGCATTTATTTTAAAAGCTATTTGATCTGTAATTTTATTTATTTGGCTAAAGCCATTTATCTCAAATTCTATTGCCACGGCTTTAATTGTATTGCCACGGCTTTAAAGCTGCGGCAATATTTCTAAAAATCTACACCCAATGCCAAATACAATTGTGGCTTGCCTTTAAAAAATCCTTTCATAGTCCAAGCGGCATCAAACTTTACAAAGTAGCCAAGTAAACTACTTCTAGCACCAAAACCATAACCACCAGCAAACGGACCAACACCACCAACTTTTTGTACAACAGCTACGCCATTTCCATCATCAAATCTTGCGATGGGGCGTTTTATTTTATTATAAGCACCATTCCATGCGGTACCTAAGTCTACAAATTGTGTTAATTGAAAATCTCTTAAAAATTTATTATTAATTGGTCGGTTAAATAAAGTTGAAAATACAGGTAACCTAAACTCACTATTTATTACAACTGTATTATTTCCATTGGCTACATTTTGTATAAAGCCTCTCATGTTTACTGCAAGGCTTTCAAACGCATAGCTTTGGTCGGCCGCTGGTTGATTGTTTGTATTAAAATATCTATCACCTCCTTTATTTCTTACATTGGTACCAAACATTGCCCAACCATCTACACCACCCAAATAATACAGTAGTTTTTGGTTGCCAAAACTAAAATCGCCACCAACTCTACCTGCCCAAATAAAATTACGAAAAATAGGGTAATAGTATCTTGCATCAAAACCTAGGTTAAAGGTTTGTGGTCCATCAACACTTACTAACTTATTTATTTGCGAATTCCAATCAAAATAAGCCTTGTAGCGTAAGCCATGCCAAATATTTAATGCAGGGTTTTGTGTGTTGTCATAAACATATTCTAAATGTGTAACAGAGTAAACTGTTTTTTGATCTGGCTCTCGTAAACTTAAAGAATCTAAACTTTTAAATACAAAACGATCAAATCTTGCACCTGTGGTAAATCGTATACTTTTATTATTATCAAATGGGTAGGCTATATTTCCTTGATATAAATTGGTAAAATTAACGCCACCAGTATTTCCAAACCCATCATCATATTCTTGTACATTTCTATAATAAGTAAATCCCCAATCTATTCTGCGGCGTAAGTTTTGATAATTAAGTAACCACTCATTACTTTTAAAATTTGTACCAAATCGGTAACCTCCAGTAACTCTTACATCTTCCATTAATTCAGTTGTTCCTAAACGTATAAGCCCATTTAAAGGTGATGCAGAATTTAAACGTACAGGATTTTGTCGATTTGGTCCTGAGTAAGTTTGGTATCTATTAATTAAAACAGATGAAGTAAAATTAGCCGAAGCAGCATCTGCACCCCATTTCTGCGGTTTGTAAATAAATAATTTTGCTTTCTTTAAAACGCTTTCACTACCAACTTCTTCAGCATCAAATACTTTTCCTAAAACTGTGCTATCTTTCTTTTCATTGGCAAATTCTGTTTGAAAAATATCTTCTATTTTTTTTGCAGTATCAGCACCATTCAATTTATCATCTGGCGTAAGCAGTATACTTTTTCCAGCTTCGGCAGCGTTGTATTCATCAATTATTCTTTTTTGATAGGCTGTAGGTTTCGATCCCATATTTCGCCTTCTTAAAACATCATC
>JANNWD010000653.1:0-7789 GCA_031408315.1 Bacteroidota bacterium | reverse complement strand
ATTACGTAGGGTAAGAGATTTTGCACAAGTAATTGGAAATGGTGTTATTGATATGGGAATTACCCAACATTCTTTAAATGCATTAAATGTAGATGCTTATGGGTTAGATGAAATGGATAATAGAATACTTAGTGCAATAATTGATAAATTTAAAGGCGGCCCAGTGGGCATTACCACCATTGCCACAGCCGTTGGTGAAGAAACTGGAACATTGGAAGAAGTGTACGAACCCTTTTTAATACAAGAAGGTTTTATAATGCGTACGCCAAGGGGCAGAGAAGTTACCGAAAAAGCTTACAAGCACTTAGGAAAAGTGCCGCACAAAGGCGGCACTGGTAATACGTTGTTTAGTTAGATGAAATTAATTTTACGGCGATACCAACCTAAATCCATTTCCATGAATATTTACAATTTCTATATCGGTATCTTCTTTTAAATATTTACGAAGCTTGGCAATATACACATCCATACTACGGCCATTAAAGTAGGTATCGCTGCCCCAAATTTTCTTTAATGCAATTTCACGGCTAAGCAAATCGTTTTTATATTCGCTAAGCATTTTAAGTAATTCATTTTCTTTAGGAGAGAGTACTTGCACTTTGCCATCAATAGTTAATTCTCTTAACCTTGGGTTAAAATGATATTTGCCTAAATCAAATTCTGCATTTACTTCCTCTCTATGCATTTCTTCGTTGCGTTTTAATATTGCTTTTATTTTAAGCAATAAAACTTCGCTATCAAAGGGCTTTGTAATATAATCATCGGCACCTAATTTGTAGCCTTGTATTATATCGTCTTTCATTGTTTTTGCACTAAGAAAAAACAACGGAACATCTGGGTTTATATCTCTTATTTCTTCTGCTAAAGTAAAGCCATCCATATTTGGCATCATCACATCTAGCAAACAAATATCAAATTTCTCTCTTTGAAAAGCGGCTAAGCCAAGGCGGCCATCTCTTTCTAGTACAACTTCGTAATCGTTTAGCTCTAAATAATTTTTAAGCACCATACCAAGGTTGGTATCGTCTTCGCAAAGTAATATTTGTGGTTTTGTTGCTTCCATTGTTTTGCTGGTTTTATACAAATAAAATTAAATCATTTTATTAATAGCGAATATAGTGCCTAATTTTTTGTTAAACTGCTTATTTAGCCACAGATTAAACAAATTTTCACAAATTATTTGCTTTGAATGGCTTGGTATTTTTTATCAGTCAACGTTTTTAAAAATGCAATCAAATCATTTTTTTCTTTTTTGGTAAGATGTAATGGCTTTTTTAAAGCAGCATCAATATTAATTGCATTAGGTACAATTTTTTGAGGATTATCGTAATATTCTACAACCTCCTCTAAGGTTTTAAATTGTCCGTTATGCATGTAAGGTGCAGTTACGGCTATGTTGCGTAAGCCTGGGGTTTTAAATTTTCCTTTATCGCTTTCTTTTTTTGTAATGGCGTAAAGCCCTGGGTCTGTAAAATTTACTTCATCATAAAGTCCAATATTTTTAAAATTATCATCGGTAAAATCTTCTTGAAAATGGCAATCAAAACATTTGGCTTTACTGCCTACAAAAACTTGTCGCCCCCGTTCTTCTTGCGGGGTTAATTTTTTTAAATCGTTACTCCAATCATCAAATTTGCTATCTATTGTTTCTAATGTTTTTTCGTATGCCGCAAATGCTGCGGCTAAATTTTTTGCATTAGGTTGCTGTTTAAATATTTTTTTAAACAACGAAATATATTCTGCCGATTGATTTAAACGATTAACAGCATCTGCAATTGGTAAGCCCATTTCATTTGGGTTTTCAATAGGCATTAAAGCTTGTTGCTCTAAACTCTTTGCCCTTCCATCCCAAAAAAAATACGGTCTGTTTTTCATATTTAAAACAGAGGGTGTATTACGGCTTGTTAATTTACCCTCTATACCCAAACTAAATGCCATAGTATCTGCAAAGGCAAATTGAGGCTTGTGGCAACTAGCACAGCTTACAGATGAATCTTTAGACAATATTTTTTCGGAAAATAATTTTTTACCAAGGGCAGCTTTGGTGGTAATAATTTCTACTTCATTGTTAAACGAAAAACTAACAATAAAAAATGTAGTGATTAATAAAATAGAAAGGATGAATAATTTCATTAATACAAATATACTTTACAAAACGAATGGTAATTTATTCTCTCATCAATTTTTTATGATCTTCTTCATTCATGTACTCCAAAATATCGGCAGGTTGGCAATCTAAAACTTTGCATATTTCTTCTAATGTACTAAACCTTATTGCTTTTGCTTTACCGCTTTTTAAAATACTCATATTGGCAACAGTAATACCTACCCTTTCGCTAAACTCTGTTAAGCTCATTTTACGCCTAGCAAGCATTACATCTAAATTTACAACTATGGGCATATTATATGGTTAAGGCTTGGTCTTGTTCTAATTTATTGCCGTATTTAAAAAGATAAGATAAAGCTATTAATGTTACTCCAAATAGTATTAAAGTTAAGCTAGAGTCATTTGATGGGTTTAAGTAAATAATAAAATCTCTATTTATTGATGTACTTATAAGGTCGTTAATACCTATTGAACCAAACCATTTGCTATAAGTTAAATTTAATAAAAATTTGCACATTTGCCACGTAATTAATGTAAACCCAATATTAAAAATAAATTTATTTAATGGGTTGATAAATGTAATATCCGTTACTATTTTTTTGAATAATTTGAATGTATTGAATGCAATAATTAAATTAAAAATTGAACCAAGCATGTAAAATAATGCAAACGCTAAATTTTTAATATAGCTTTTGCTTCTAAGATTTAAGGTAGTGTCTAATTGATAGTTTTTTGAAATTGTTACTTCTAACCCTGTTTTTTGATAGTAAGCAGAATCCAAAATTTCCGAAGTAACAGTACTATTGAAAGGAGGGCTAATTCCCCATTTTGTAATAATTATTTCTTTTGAATATTGGGCTGTGTCATTTAAAATTGAGTCAGCAAGTTCATATCTTTCAGCTTGATTTTTATTTAATCCAAAACTACCTGAGGAATTTGATTTTTTAGATTTCCATTTTACCGCTGTATCACTTGGTATTTTGATACTAAGTTTTGCAGGAATAGGATAACCGTCTTTAAAAGGGTTAACGGTGTAAGTACTAGTATTTTTAGATTTATTATAGTAAATATGATCTTTAGAAAATAGAAAGTAAATATTAAAAGCGAATCCAATTATACTTATTACAAACCAAAGGCATGAAATATTGTATAAAGTTCTTATTATATATTTTGAAGTCTTCATGAATTATGTTTTTATAAAGATATAATTATTATTGATAAACAATAATTAATTATTTAAATTAAATAAAAAACCGCCCCAAAATTGAGACGGTTTTCTTGCTTCTTAAAAAAAACTTATTTAAAATCTAATTCGCTTACTCCTTCGTTAATTTTAATGGCGGTGTATTTAAATGGAATTTCTTGTCCGCCTACATTACGAGTAATTTCAAAAGGCAACATTATGTTTCCTACTTTTCTATAATCTTTATAGTCAACTGTCATGGGTACATCTGCTCCTTCTTGGTGAGATGTTGTTTCTTCATGCAATAATAATCCTGTTTTTACGCTATACTCTTGTACACTTGTTCTGCCGCTAGGCATTATTACTTTTAAGCGATAGGTTTGTTCATCCCCAATTTTACCTGTACCCACATATTCGGTTTTATAATCGGCGCCATTATAAAATAATTGTGGAATAACGCCTTTATCATCTTTGGCTTCTTTTACTTCATCTAAATCCATATCAGTTTTTTTACCCATTTGGTTTTGATAACCTGTAGTGCCATCAAAAACATTTTTCATTGCTGTAATAGCACCCATTTTAATTTCTATTACCGCTTTGTTAGGATTCATACGTTTATCTGTGCCCTCAAACGAACGACCAAAAGCATCCATAGTAAGCGTAGCAGATATTGCTGTTACTTTTTCTACTTCAGCTTTGCCCCCAATTGCTTTTATGTAACTTTCAATAACAGAAAAAGCACTAATTGCATCGGTATTGGTTGCTGTTTCTTTTACAGTTATATCTTTTGGAGCATCTACAACGGGGTCTGCATATCTATCATATTTTTTTATAGGAAATCCTAAACGCATTAAAGCTGGTAATATCTTTTTACCATTACCTACAATTACAATACGGCTGTTACTTTCATTAAAATAATTTTTTGAAACTCGTTTAATGTCATCAATAGTTACCGTATTAATTTTTTGTAAAAAAGTACGGTAAAAATCTTTAGGCAAATTATTTATTAAAATGTTACTAGCATAAGTTGCAGCCGTAGCAGGGTTTTCCATACCAAGTGCAAAACTGCCATTGTATTTAGCTTTTACAATTGCTAATTCTTCATTAGTAATTTTTCCATCTCTCATGTTTATAATTTCTTTAAACATTTCGTTTACTGCACTATCCACTTTTTCGGTACGTACTGCCGCCGTTGCTTTAAAAATACTTTGAAAACGACCATTACCAACACTGCTATAACTGCCATATGTAAAGCCATGCTTTTCTCTTAAGTTCATAAATAATTTGGCCTCGGCACCGCCACCTAAAATATTGTTGGCCACAATTAGTGCATGATAATCAGGGCTACTCAATGGGTTATTAATTAAATTACCAACGGTTACTTCGCCTTGTACTGCTGTAGGTAAATCCACAAAATCTATTTCTGTTTTTTCAGGATTTTGCATTTGAGGCATTGTAGGCAGTTCTAATTTTTTACCTGTCCATTTACCAAATGCTTTTTCTGCTAATGTTTTAGCAGCAACAGGGGTAATATCGCCAACAAAGGTTAAGTAGCTACGAGATGGGGTTATATAATTTTTATAAGCATCTTTAATATCGGCAAGGGTTAGGGCTTTTACACTTTCCTCGGTGGTAAACTCACCCATAGCAGTAGTTTTGCCATACATTAATGCCATGCTTACTCTGCCTGCAATGGCACTTGCACTTTTTTCGTTGCTCTTTAAACCACTAATAGTTTGCTTTTGTAATTTATCAAAACTTGCTTGCGGAAAGGATGGATTTTGTAATCCATCTGCCATTAACATAACTGCTTTATCAAAATAACGGGTTAGTGCACTTGCACTTCCGCCATTCCAACTTAAGCCAATATCTGCACCAATACCATCTACAGCTTCATCAAACTTGTCTTTAGCCATATTAGCTGTTCCTTCGCTAAGCATTTGCCCCATTAAATCCATCACACCAGCTTTTGCTCCTTCTTTTACTGGGCCTGCATCTATATTTAAACTGGCTCTTACTTTTGGTAGCTTATGGTTTTCAACCACTATCACCGTCATACCATTTGCTAAATTAAAAATTACGGGATCTTTAAATGTAATAGTAGGTGCAGCACCTGGTTTTGGCTGTTTACTTCTGTCTATTTTTTGTGCAAAGCTATTTGTTGTAAATAACGCAGCTAATGCAACTATAATTATTTTTTTCATTGTATTATTTTTTATAAGTGTGTAATGGTATTATCCTTTTTTAGGTAGATAATAAACTAACACCCGTTGGTTTTTATTTAAATATTTTTTAGCTACATTTTGAATATCCTGTCTGGTTACTTTTCTAATTTCATCTAATTCTGTATTAATGTGATTGGTGTTTTTATAAAACATATAACCATCTGCCAAATTTTCGGCAACACCAAGCATACGATTATTTTTATCTACATATTCATTTTCAAATTGGTTTTGAATTTTTTTAAATTCATCTTCTCTAATTAAAGTTGTTTGTAGTTTTACTATTTCTTCGTCCATATCTTTTACCAACGTATCTAAAGAAATATCTCCATTGGGTAAGGCGTACATAAAATATGCTCCATAATCTTCTAACGTATAACTAAACGAACCTACTTGTAACGAATTTTTTTTATCATCAACCATTTTTTTAAACATACGGCTACTACTACCTGCACTTAAAACACTACTTGCCATTGAAAGCATATTAGCTTCCTTACTCGTCATGCCAGGTACTCTGTATGCAGTAATAATTGCAGGTATTTGAATGTTATTATCGTAAGCAGTATCTATAATTTGCTTTGTAATTGTAGGCTCTACCACTTTAGTTTTTACTAAAGCAGCACCTTTAGGCACTTCTGCAAAATAAGCCTGTACTAGTTTTTTTGTTTTAGTAATATCTATATCTCCAGCAATTACTAATACTGCATTATTTGGGGTGTAATATTTTTTATTAAAATCTTGAAACTCCTTTAATGTGGCAGCATCTAAATGTTCCATTGTGCCAATAGGCACCCAACCGTATGGATGAACGCTAAAAAGTTTTTGCATTACAGCAGTTAAAAAATTACCGTAAGGTTGATTATCTACCCGTAAACGTTTTTCTTCTTTAACAACTTCGTTTTGAGTTTTTACCCCTATTTCGTTTATAACTGGGTGTAGCATTCTTTCACTTTCTAACCACAAACCAGTTTCTAATTGATTGCTTGGAAATACTTCGTAATAAAAAGTACGGTCTTGTGTGGTGTTGGCATTATTTTGTCCGCCATTGGCACTCACAATTTTAAAAAACTCTCCACGTTTAATATTTTTAGAACCTTCAAATAAAAGATGTTCAAAAAAATGTGCAAAGCCAGTACGGTTAGGTTGTTCATCTTTACTACCCACATGGTACATTACCGATACGGCAACAACGGGTGCCGATTTATCTTGATGCAATACCACTTGCAAGCCGTTAGGCAATTTATATTCGGTAAATGCAACTTTTTGTGCAGTAGCAAAAACACACATTCCTATAAGTGTTAAAGCAAAAATTCCTTTTTTCATTTAATTGTTTTTAAGTTGAACAAAAATAAGTAGATATTGTTGGCGTTGATAATAATATACGTTTTTTTGATAAGTGGTAAAAGATGTACATAATGTGATTGTCAGTTTGTAACTTTCCGTAAAATTTTAACTAATGAGTGATAAAAATGCTTTTATACAAGCTATAGCAGATGGGTATACATTTAAAGGAGAATTTGTAAAAATTGGGTCCGCTGTTTTAGATGGCGAAGTAGTGGCAGAAGCCGCTATTAATTTACCTTTAAAAACAATGAACCGCCATGGTTTAATTGCTGGCGCTACTGGTACAGGTAAAACAAAAACCTTGCAAATGATAAGTGAGTTTTTGAGTGATAATAGCGTACCTGTTTTATTAATGGATATTAAAGGCGATTTAAGTGGAATTGCTGCAGAAGGATGTACAAATGATAAAGTAAAAGATAGATATGCTAAACTTAGTATGGAGTATAAGCCTACTTTATTTCCATCGGAATTAATGACGCTTACTGGGCAAAAAGGAGTGCATTTAAGGGCAACCGTTAGTGAGTTTGGCCCTGTTTTATTAAGTAAAATTTTAGGCTTAAATGATACACAAGGCGGAGTAGTGGCAATGCTTTTTAAATATTGTGATGATACCCAATTGCCTTTGTTAGATTTAAAAGATTTTATAAAAGTATTGCAATACTTTGGCGATGAAGGAAAGGCTGAAATCGAAAAAACTTATGGTAAAATATCTACCACAAGTACAGGTACTATTCTTAGAAAAGTAATTGAGTTGCAACAACAAGGTGCAGATATTTTTTTTGGAGAAAAAAGTTTTGAGGTAGATGATTTAATGAGAATTAGTGATGATGGAAGAGGAATGATAAATGTATTAAGAGTTACTGATTTGCAAGATAAGCCTAAACTATTTTCAACTTTTATGTTGCAACTATTGGCAGAATTATATGCAAGCTG
>JANNWD010000652.1:0-2927 GCA_031408315.1 Bacteroidota bacterium | reverse complement strand
AAGCGTTTTGGTATAAAGCAAATGTTATTAATTGGCATGGTAGCTTGGGTTTTACGGTATTTATTATTTGCTTACGGCAATATGGATAGCGGTATTTGGATGCTGTATTTGGGTATTATTTTGCATGGCATTTGTTACGATTTCTTTTTTGTAACTGGGCAAATATATACGGACCAAAAAGCTGGACCAGATGTTCGATCAAGTGCACAGGGATTAATTACATTGGCTACGTATGGCATAGGTATGTACATTGGTTTTTGGCTGGCTGGTAACTATGCCGATAAAAATGCTATTAAAGATGCCGCAGGTAAAGTAATAAATCATAATTGGCAAACTATTTGGATATTTCCTTGCTTATTTGCTGCTGGTGTATCGCTTATGTTTTTTGCTTTTTTTAAAAATGATAAAACTAAAGTTACTGCTTAATGCAAAGAAGAAGTTTAATAAAATCGTTAGCATTAACCACTGCAAGTATTGCGGTGAGTAAAGTTAGTTTAGGCAATTCTTCCATTGAAAAAGAAGAGGAAGGAGTCTTAGCTTTAAAAGGAAATATTAACCACTCTGTTGCTAGTTGGACGTACAGTTTTTTACCGTTAGATGAAATCTGCAAAATGGTAAAAAAAATTGGATTTAATGCTATTGATTTATTAACTCCAAAAGATTGGCCTATAATTCAACAACATGGTATTACTTGCAGTATGTGCTATACTGCTGGTAAAATAAGTTTAACAGAAGGATGGAACGACCCAAAAAATCATACATGGTTAATAAAAGATTTTACAGAAGCTATACCACTGGTAGCTGCAGCTGGTTACAAAAATTTAATTTGTTTTAGTGGCAACAGAAATGGAATGGATGATGTTATGGGTATGAAAAATTGTGCAGATGGATTGAAAAAAATTATGCCATTGGCCCAAAAGCATGGCGTAATTATTCAAATGGAATTATTTAATAGCAAGGTTGATCATAAAGATTATATGTGTGATAAAAGCCAATGGGGCATTGGGTTGTGCAAAATGATTAATTCGCCAAATTTTAAATTGCTGTACGATATTTATCACATGCAAATAAACGAAGGCGATGTAATTAGAACCATAAGAGAAAACCATCAATACTTTGGGCATTACCACACGGCTGGTGTGCCAGGCAGAAATGAAATTGATGATACTCAAGAATTGTTTTATCCTGCAATAATGAAAGCTATTGTTGATACTGGTTATAAAGGATATGTAGCTCAAGAATTTATGCCGACAGGAAAAGATAATGGGGCTAAAATTAAGGCATTGAAGAAGGCGGTGAAGATTTGTGATATGTAGGAAAGGAAGGTTTAGAGTTTAGAGTTTAGACGTTTAGAGTTGGGAGTAAATAAAGTTGATCAAGTATTTAAAGTTAAATGGGGTATAAATTTAAGTACAAGATTTTGAGTTAATAAAGTATATGTAGTTTTTGAAGTTGATTGGTGGTGTTGAAGTTGGGTTGATGAATAGGATTTATGGAGTACAAGATTGCAACGATGACACTATTAAAAACAAATGCTGATTTCAAAAAAAGAAAAATTTAAACATAAAAAAAACCAACATTATGGCAAACAAGTACGATGCAATTGTAGTGGGTAGTGGTATTAGCGGAGGATGGGCTGCAAAAGAATTATCCGAAAAAGGATTAAAAGTGCTGATGATTGAACGGGGAGAAATGATTGAGCATATTAAAGATTACAAGGGTACCAACAATGGCTCTTGGCAATTTGATCATCGTGGCGAAAGAACCCAAAAAATGATGGCAGATTATCCCAAATTAAAAAGAGATTATCCACTAAACGAAACTAATTTAGATTGGTGGGTAAAAGATAAAGAAGCACCATATACCGAAACAAAACGCTTTGATTGGTTTAGAGGTTATCACCTAGGGGGTAGAAGTTTGATGTGGGGAAGACAAAGCTATAGATGGAACCAGTGGGACTTTGAAGCTAACGGTAAAGAAGGTATTGGTACCGATTGGCCTATACGCTACAGCGATTTAGCACCTTGGTATAGTTATGCCGAAAAATTTGCTGGTATACAAGGCAGTAAGGAAGGGTTAGAAGTATTACCCGACGGTGAATTTTTGCCTGCCATGCAATTAAACGTTGCCGAAAAGTATGTAAAAGAGGGGATGGAAAAACATTACGACGGTAAACGTAAAATGATTATTGGTAGAAGTGCAAATATTACTCAGCCTAAGCCTGAGCAAAACAGAAGTGCTTGTAATTATAGAAATAGATGTTGGAGAGGATGTTCATTTGGTGCATACTTCAGTACCCAAAGTGCTACATTACCTGCTGCAATGAAAACGGGTAACTTAACCCTAGAGGTGAACAAAATTGTTACAAAAGTTAAATACAATAAAGACACTAAAAAAGCTACAGGGGTAGAAGTGATTGATGCATTGGATAATAAAACATACGAGTACGAAGCAAAAATAATTTTTCTTTGTGCATCTACTTTTAACAGCACTTGGATTTTGATGAATAGTGCTACCGATATTTGGCCTGATGGATTAGGAAGTACTAGTGGAGAATTGGGGCATAATGTTATGGATCATCATTTTAGAACTGGGGCACAAGGCAGGGTTGAGGGCTTTAGCGATAAGCAAGAGTTTGGACAACGACCTACCGGTATTTATGTGCCAAGGTTTAGAAATATTTATACCGATAAAAGAGATTACTTACGTGGCTTTGGTTACCAAGGCGGTGCTGGCAGAGGAAATAAAGGAGCACAAAATGTTGCAGAATTTACAATTGGTGCCGATTTAAAAAATACCATGCTTCAACTAGATGATAATTGGAATATAAATTTATTAGGTTTTGGGGAGATGTTGCCTAATCATGATAATAAAATAACGCTTAATAAAGATGTAAAAGATAAGTGGGGCTTACCCGTTTTAAATAT
>JANNWD010000651.1:0-2262 GCA_031408315.1 Bacteroidota bacterium | reverse complement strand
GCCATATTGCTTGGTATATATGCTCTACTTGCTGCACTACATTTTTGCCCTTGATATTCAAATGCTCCTCTTGCCAGAGCGGTAACTACAGCATCTACATTGGCACTTTTATGTGCAATTACAAAATCCTTACCGCCAGTTTCTCCCACAATCCGTGGGTACGATTTATACATGCCCATATTCTTTCCAATTGTCTCCCACATTTTATTAAATACGCCTGTGCTTCCTGTAAAATGTATGCCTGCAAAATCGGGGTGATTAAATATTACTTCACCAATGGTTGGCCCATCTATATAAACTAAATTTATTACACCATCGGGCAAGCCAGCCTCTTTTAAAATTTTCATAAACATTTGTGCAGAATAAACCTGTGTGTTAGCACATTTCCAAATTACCACATTGCCACACATTGCAGCACTGGTAGGCAAATTACCGCCAATGGCTGTAAAATTAAATGGTGTAAGTGCAAATACAAATCCTTCTAACGGCCGATACTCTAAACGATTATTCATCCCTGCTCCGCTAATGGGTTGCTGTGTGTAAATTTCACTTAAAAAATGTACATTAAATCGTAAGAAATCTATTAATTCACATGCTGCATCTATCTCTGCTTGGTAAGCATTTTTACTTTGCCCTAGCATAGTTGTCGCATTAATATAAGGACGATATTTTGTTGCTAATAAATCGGCAGCTTTTAAAAAAATATTGGCTCGGTTTTCCCAACTTAAATTAGCCCATTTATCTTTGACCTTTAATGCAACTGCAATAGCTTTTTTTACATGGCTAGCATCGCCTACATGAAATTCCCCTAACACATGTTTATGTTCATGTGGTGGATGTATTTCTACCGTTTTACCAGTACGAATTTCATCTGTTCCAATGTACATTGGCACATCTAGCTTTGTAGCTTTTAATTCTTTTAACGCTTCTTTTAAACGTTTTTTTTCTGGAGACCCTGGTGCATAATTTAAAACGGGTTCGTTAATTGGTAATGGGTAATAAAAATCGCCGAATTGCATATGGTTAATGTTTAAAATTGATTATTTAAATTGATGATTTATTTTTGTGATAATACTTTTTTTTACTGCTTCCCAAGTTTTATTTTTTAAACATAAAGGATTTTCCGATTCTTCTGCGTCGTTAAAATAAGTAATTATTTGAGATACTCCAATCGCTAACATCGGTAAATATTTTGTTTTATAATAGGCAGCAATTTCGTCTATTGAGTATTTATCTAATAGCACATCTATATCCCAAAAATCTTTTTTTGTAGCTCTTCTTGAAATTGCATTTACCTTGGCTGCGGCAATTTCTTTTGTACCCCACATTCTTATATTATCTATTACTACAATTTCATCAATTAAAATTTGTTTGTGCCTACAAATGTCAACTTTTACAGAATCTATAAAACTAAACACCCCTAATTTGTTTGTTAAAGTAGATTTTAATTCAAACCTATTTAAAAACTTAGATTGGAGTACTTCAATTATTTCTTCGTTATCAAACTCTATAGTAGAAAATAAATCCAAATCATCCGACATACGATGCCCCAATTGTAATGAAAGTGAAGTGCCTCCAACTAATTGAAATTGATTTAACTCTTCCATCGCCATCAATTCTTTTAGTAAAGAGAAGGCGTTGGGTTTGACTGTTTCAATATATAACATCTAAATTTTTCTTTAGGGATCTCAAAAATAGTAGAACAAAATTGCAAGGTTTCATCAAAAAGATATTTTGCAGATGTTAAAGCAAAAATTACTTTTTCATCACCATAATATCGTCGTACTTGCCTTATATCATCAATATCGCCTCTATCAAATGCTCTTTCAATTACAAATTGATATTTAGAATCATAATCAATATTAGCAAAATTTACATCCCAAAAAATACGTTTATCCAATATTGGTTTTGCCTTTTGCATAGTTAAAGTTACACATAAATATTTCTAAAATAAAAAGCTATCCCTCTTCCTTTTCACTCATTAAATAGGCTTTTATAAAACCATCCAATTCGCCATCCATCACTGGGCCAACATTGCCAACTTCGTAATCAGTTCTATGGTCTTTTATCATTTTGTATGGATGAAAAACATAACTACGTATTTGGCTTCCCCATTCAATTTTTTTCTTTTTACTATTGGCTGCATCTTTTATTTCGTTACGCTTTTGCAACTCAAGTTCGTATAGGCGGCTTTTCAGCATTTGCATAGCCAACTCTCTATTACCAAGCTGACTTCTATCTTGCTGGCAAACCACCACAATA
>JANNWD010000650.1:0-1638 GCA_031408315.1 Bacteroidota bacterium | reverse complement strand
CCCTGACGGACCCCGGGATTTGCGCTCGAGTGGAGGCGGGGCGATAGATGATCGCTGCCCACTCCTGCCCGGATCCAGCACACCGTCCAGTTGACCAGCAAACTGAAGGGTCTTATTGACCATTTATATATTATCAAAAGTCTTTCAAAAGGGGTAAAAATCAATGCGAGCTGAGCCGGCCCCGCAGGAAACCCATAAGAGTGGATCAATGGATTCCCCTGAAGTGGAGGCCCTGCGCACTCATCTTGAGGCGAACAATGGCATCAAGGGCCTGGACATCCTGCAGCGGGGCGAAGTTAAACGGGCCGTCGAACTGTTCCGCCGTGATGGCTTTGTCGTAATCGCCGACGTTCTCGACGAAGCGCAAACCAAGTTTCTGGCTAATGGCTGCAACGAAGTGGCGGCCGAAATCCTGGCGCTGGACGATGATCGCGGCGGCAATCGCGGTTCGCATCGCTATTCGTTTGGCGGCTCGAGCCTGACGCGAAGCCAGCTTCACCGCGCGGAATGGCAAATGATGCTCGAAACTCCATTTGTCGACGAAATAGTAACAGCGATCTTCGGATCACAGGACTATGCGTTGCGCGCTGCAAGTGGCGACTTTTGCCTGTCAGGGGCAGTCGGCTATCAGCCACTGCATTCCGACGTCAGCGACTGGTTCGACAGTTCGCTTTCGCGCTTCAGCTCATTCCATGATCCAAGAGGGCAGTTGACCGTCCGCGACCTGCCCTGCCCCTATTTATGCGTCAATTTCCTGCCGCAGGATGTCACCCGCCTCAACGGACCGACCCGGCAGATCCCCGGCACCCAGCATTCGCGCGCACCCATCCCGAGCCTTGAGAACGAGCCAGAATGGATGCGGCTAAGTACTGTTTGCCCTGCCCCCGCTGGCGCAATCATGGTCCGCGACGTGCGCGCCTGGCACGGCGGCACGCCCAATGTTTCCAGTGCCATGCGGGCAATACCAAACCTTGAGTTCTACGCCCCTTGGTTCAGAGAGCCGGTCGTTCCCGGGATCACATACAAGGATCACAAGAAGCTCTCCGAACGCGCTCAGGTCCTCACGCGGTTCTGTGTCGCAGATTCAAGCGAAGAGTTGCGCGTCGGCGCGACGCTGTTTGCACCTTGATGCATCATCAAGAGCGCGGTCTGTGAAGTATCGACGGCTGGGCCGGACCGCGCTCAAGGTCAGTGAACTTTGTCTTGGCACAATGAATTTCGGGCCGCGAACGTCTGAACAGGAGAGCTTTGCGATCCTTGACGAAGCGTTCGACATGGGGATCAATTTCATCGACACGGCTAACCAGTACGGTGGCCATCTGGGTGTCGGGACAACCGAGGCCATAATTGGCAAATGGCTCGCGGCTGACCAGGGCCGACGTGACAAGATCGTGCTCGCCACCAAGGTCCACGAACCGATGTCGAAAGACATCAACGATCGCGGCCTGTCTGCGCGGCACATCCAGATGGCTTGCGACGCCAGCCTGCAGCGTCTGCAGGTTGATCATATTGATCTTTACCAACTCCATCACGTCGACCGGACGGCACCCATGGAGGAAATCTGGCAGGCAACGGACCGGCTGATCGCCCAAGGGAAGATAACCTATGTCGGATCGAGCAATTTCCCCGGCTGGAAGA
>JANNWD010000649.1:0-8788 GCA_031408315.1 Bacteroidota bacterium | reverse complement strand
TTGCAAATTGCTTATTGAATAGATATGAACAACGTTTTACAAATGGTTTGGATAATTCCTTTTTTGCCACTAATTGGTTTTTTAATTAATGGGTTAGGACGAAATTTTTTGAGCAAAAGAATGAGTGGCATTATTGGAAGTGGAGTAATTTTATTTTCTTTCTTAATTTCATTGTATGTTTTTAATAATGTAAGAGGTGGAAATACACACCTTGCTCATTATTTTAATTTAATTGATGTTAAATCGTTTAAAATTGGTTTCGATTTTCAAATAGATCAATTGTCGTCTTTATTTCTACTAATAATTACCGGAGTTGGTTTTTTAATTCATGTTTATTCTACCGCATACATGCATGAAGAAGATGGAAAAAATTATGCAAAATATTTTGCTTACTTAAATCTTTTTGTATTCTCTATGTTGCTTTTAGTAATGGGCGGCAACTATGTAATTTTATTTATTGGTTGGGAAGGAGTGGGGCTTTGCTCCTATTTATTAATTGGCTACTGGTTTAAAAATGTAAACTATACCAATGCAGCAAAAAAAGCATTTATAATGAATCGCATTGGCGATTTAGGTTTTTTATTAGCCGTTTTTTGGTTACTGAATACATTGGGCACTACAAACTTTGCAGATGTATTTGCTAATCTTTCTAAATTATCTGCAATAGATATTACAGGTATAACTATTTTACTTTTTATAGGTGCAACTGGTAAAAGTGCACAAATACCTTTATTTACTTGGTTGCCCGATGCCATGGCTGGTCCAACACCTGTTAGTGCATTAATACATGCTGCAACAATGGTTACAGCTGGTATTTATATGATAGCTCGTAGTAATGCACTATATAATTTAGCACCGCTAACACAAGAAATAATTATGTGGGTTGGTTTGGCTACAGCACTTGTTGCCGCAACTATTGCATTAAAACAAAACGATATTAAAAAAGTATTGGCGTATTCTACCGTTAGCCAATTAGGTTTTATGTTTTTAGCATTGGGTACTGGTAATTACATAGCTGCAGTATTTCATGTAATGACACATGCTTTTTTCAAAGCCTTGCTCTTCTTAGGCTCTGGCTCTGTAATACATGGTATGCATCATGAGCAAGATATTACCAAAATGGGCGGCTTAAAAAGTAAAATGAAAATTACTTACATCACTTTTTTTATCGGCTGTTTGGCCATTGCAGGCATTCCGCCATTGAGTGGTTTTTTTAGTAAAGATTCTATTTTAATAGGAGCTTACGAACATAATAAAATCGTTTATGTAGTAGCGTTATTTACCGCTTGTCTTACGGCTTTTTATATGTTTCGTTTATTGTTCATAACATTTAATGGTAAATTTAGAGGTACAGAAAAACAATGGAATCATGTGCATGAAAGCCCCTCGGCAATGACAATTCCATTAATTATTTTAGCTGTATTATCTGCCGTTGCTGGGTTTGTAAATATTCCTGCAATATTTCATGGTGGCGAAAGCTTAACACATTTTTTATCTCCAGTTATTAACCAAACACATCAAACTACATTATCGCATAATACAGAATATATGTTAATGGGTGGTGCTGTAGTTTTAATAGTCGGCGTTATCTTTTTTGCCTATTCAAAATATAAAAATTACGAGCCTAAAGAAGATATATCTCCTTTAGGTAAAGCATTAGAAAATAAATGGTATGTAGATGAATTGTATAATTCCATTATTGTAAAACCTTTACAAGCAATAGCTAATTTATTTAACAACACAGTGGAGAAAAAAGGTATAGATGGATTTGTAAATGGTGTAGGCAAAGCAGTTAATTATAGCAGTCGCCAGTTTCGGTTATTACAAAGCGGACAAATAGGTAATTATGTTTTATTAATGGTGTTAGGCATTTTAGTTTTATTTATTATTCAATTGTTTTTTTAGAAAGATATGAACCCACAAGATGTTTGGATAACGTTTCCTGAGTTGCTAGTATGGTTTCCATTATTGGCAGGCTTAGTATGTTTTTTGTTTAAAGATAATAGTAAAGTAAAATCTTGGGTTTTATTGGCATCTATTATAACTCTATGTATTTCATTTACAAGTTTATATTTTAGTGATGATACAAAGTACTTGGCTTTAAACAAAGTATCGTACACCTTAAAATATATGAACAATGGTAATTTTATTTTAGGGTTAGATGGTATGGGTAGATTATTGACTTTACTTACTGCTTTTGCTTTTCCAATAATTTTTGTTGCAACATATAATACACGGTATAAAAATGCAAAAAACTTTTATGCTTTAATGCTTTTAGCACAAAGTGGTTTAATGGGTGTGTTTACTGCAATGGATGCTATGTCGTTTTATTTCTTTTGGGAGTTAGCATTAATACCCGTTTACTTTTTAAGTAGCCAATGGGGTGGTGAAAAAAGAATACAAGCAACCTTTAAATTTTTTGTGTACACATTTGTAGGTTCTTTATTAATGTTGATAGGAATTATTTATGTTTATTTGCACACTATTAATATTAGTGGCACTGGGCATTCATTTGCTTTATATGCATTCACAGGTTCAAGGCTAGACCCTACAGAACAAATGTGGTTGTTTTGGTTATTTTTTGTTGCTTTTGCCATTAAAATGCCCATCTTTCCTTTTCATACTTGGCAGCCAGATGCTTACGAACAAGCTCCAACAGCAACCACAATGGTAATGAGTGGTATAATGGTTAAAATGGGTTTGTTTGCTTGTTTACGTTGGTTGTTACCCATCTTTCCACAAGCCGTTATTAAGTTTGATAATATAGTAATTGGGCTATCTGTTTTTGGAATGATTTACGCTAGTTTAATTGCAATAAAACAAGATGATATAAAACGCTTAGCCGCTTACTCTTCCATTGCACATATTGGTTTAATGTGTGCAGGTATTTTTACAAAAACAGAAGTTGGGTTGCAAGGTGTAATGTTACAAATGTTTTGCCACGGTATAAATATTATTGGCTTGTGGGTTGTAATTGAGTTGTTAGAAAGACAAACGGGTGTTCGTAAATTATCGCAACTTGGTGGCGTAGCACACAAAGCTCCAACACTAACAATTTTATTAGTGGTAATTGCTTTAGCAAATATTGCCTTACCATTAACCAATGCTTTTGTTGGGGAGTTTATGTTGTTTAATGGCTTATTTGCATTTAATGTTTGGTATGCTGCAGTTGCAGGAATAAGTATTATTTTGGCGGCAGTCTATACATTAAATATGATACAAAAAATTTTTTATGGCGAAGGAAATTCTATCACAACTTTAATAAAAGAAATTGCATTACACGAAAAAATAATTTTGTGTGTTGTAGTGGTATTAATTTTTATGATGGGTATCTATCCACAACCTATGATAAACTTAACACAAAATACAGTTGACGCTATATTATTAAAATTTAATTAATAACAAAACATAATAATTCCGTTGTAGGAATAGGGCATGAATACGATAATATTAACAGCCGTTTTAGGCATTGTACTGATGATGATTGGGGCGTTTAGCAAAAGCAAAACACTGCCAAGGTTTGTGGCTATTGGCGGCGTTGCACTTTTGTTAGTGGCTAATATGGTTGAGCTTTTAAGCCAAGAATCTTTTTTTGCTTTTGATGTAAAAAATATGCTTGCGTTTAATAGTTTTAACCTTACGTTTATTGGAGTAGCATTGCTTTGTACATTAATTTATTTTTTATTAAGTGGAAAAGATATAGAAAAAGTAGGTACTAACGTTGCAGAGTATTTTGCTCTTATCTTTTTCATATTATGTGGTGTTGCACTATCTGCGACGTTTAATACTTTGTTATTATTATTTATTGGAATAGAAATAATTTCGATACCACTTTATATTTTAACAGGTAGCGATAAACGAAATTTAAAAAGTAACGAAGCAGCCCTTAAGTATTTTTTAATGGGAGCATTTAGCACAGGCATTATGCTTATGGGTATTGCTTTTATTTATGGTGGAAACGAACAAGCAACTTTTTACATAAGTCAATTAGGTTTTGGTGTAGGTAAGATGAGTCCATTGATTGCAATAGGCTTGGTGTTGTTATTAATATCAATGTCGTTTAAAGTATCTGCTGTTCCTTTTCATTTTTGGACGCCAGATGTATATGATGGTGCACCAACCGTTTTCACTTCTTTTATGGCAACCATTGTAAAAGCCGCTGGCTTTTTTGCTTTTGTTCGTTTATTCGAAAATGGCTTTGGAGCATTGCAACCACAATGGCAAAAATTAATTGTTTTAATAACCGCCGCCACGTTAGTATTAGGTAATTTAACTGCCGTTTTTCAACAAAGTGTAAAACGTATGTTGGCGTACTCAAGCATTGCACAAGCAGGGTTTATGTTGTTTGCTGTATTTGCATTAAACGAAAAAGCCAAAGAAGGGTTAATACTTTACACAGCGGCTTATAGTTTAGCTACCATTGGTATTTTTGCCATTTTAATAAAAATGAAAGATTATACAATTGATGGCTTTAATGGCTTAGCAAAAACGCAACCTGTGTTGGCAATTACTGGCTTAATCTTTTTATTATCGTTAACTGGTGTGCCACTAACGGCAGGTTTCCAAAGCAAATTTTATATGTTAATGGCTGCCGCACAAGTAGGTACATACAAATGGTTAATTATTTTAGCTGTTTTATGTGCAGCAATAAGTGCTTACTATTATTTTAAAATAATACAAGCCATGTTTTTTAAACAAGCTTCATCATCTGCCGAAGGCGATATAACCGAAGAAATTACACCTGTATTTAAAATGATGCTAATTATTACCGCTCTTTTAATTATTGTTTTGGGTGTAATGCCTGGGTTGCTTACCGATTGGTTGTATTATTAGCAGAATAGTTTAGCCAAAAATATTATTTAGGTTGATTTCTTAAAAGCCAATCTTTTTACTTCCAATAGTCTTTTAGGAGCTGCACCCTTCCCACTCATAAAAAACCCACCATCACATTCAACATCTCTACCTAACTTTATTGCATAAATAATTGGGATGACGTATAAAGACACCATAGCACTTTCGTGGAGGAATATTAGGGGAAATAAATTACGTACTGGTATTACTGTTGCCATTATAGCATTGGGTATTTTTGCACTCATTCTTTTTTTAACAGTGCTTAAAGCCGCTAGTGTTAGCCTTAATAGCACATTTAGTACAATGGGAGCAAATGCTTTTAGTATTCGTTTTAAAGAAAGAAGAAACATGCTTGGAAATGGCGGACCACAAAATGAATCTAAAGCAGAAAAAAAATCTACCCTAAAAGAAAAGAAATCTAACATAGGAAAATTAATTACCTACGAACAAGCAAAGCAATTTAAACAACAATATTTATTTCCGGCAAAAGTAAGCATTGCCGTAAGAGGCGGTGGTAGCCTGGTGGTAAACAACGAACGTAAAAAAACAAACCCCGATATTAATGTGTTGGGTGGAGATGAAAATTATTTAGAATTAAACGGTTACACTATTGCCCTAGGCAGAAACTTTACCCCAACCGAAGTAGAAACAGGAAGAAACGTTTGTATGTTGGGCAGCACTGTAGCTAACAAATTATATCCAGAAAATCCAGATAAAGCAATAGATAAAATTGTTAAGGTAGATCATATTCCTTACCGAGTAATTGCAGTGTTAAATGATAAAGGGTCTAGCTCTTTTTTTAATACAGGTAAAATTGTTTTAACCTCTTACAATAATATACGTCGACTATACGCTACCAATAATTCTAGCTATAATATTGGCATAATGGTAAGTGATGTAAAACGAATAGAAGCCGCAGTAGGAGAGGCTAAGGGAACATTTAGACCGATAAGAAAATTAGATATAAAAGAGGATGATAATTTTTTTATAGACAAAAGCGATAGCATTGCAAAAAGCTTAGAAAATAATTTAGGCTTTTTAGAAAAAGGAATAATTGGCGTAGCATTAATTACTTTATTGGCCTCATCAATTGGGTTAATGAATATTATGCTTGTGGCGGTAACGGAACGTACCAGAGAAATTGGTTTAATAAAAGCATTAGGCGGTACCAGTAAAGATATTCGTAATCAATTTGTATCGGAGTCTATAATTATAAGTTTATTAGGAGCATTTTGGGGAATAGTAATTGGAATTATTTTGGGTAATATAATTGGCATTGCATTAAAAAGCGGCTTAGTATTACTTTGGGGTTGGATATTTGGTGGTATTGTGGTATGTACAGTTGTGGGGTTAGTTGCAGGCTTGTATCCTGCTTATAAAGCTTCTAAGCTAGATCCTATTGTTGCCTTGCGATACGAATAAGTGCTAGTTTAATGTGTAGTATACTTTTATAATGTTGTTAACCTTTAAAGGCTTGGTAACCCTCGTTGTAACTGACTTCTTTTTAAATCTCATCTAATAAAAATACCGTGTAATAAAAATTTACGAATAAAGTTTGTGTAAAAACCCAACTTTTGCATCCATAAAAAAAATCAAAAAATAATTTAGCATAAGTTGTTGCTTTCAAATATTTTATTAACTTGTGTGTTCGCTGTATGAATAAGATGTGTATTTTTTACAAATTACCTAAATACATTTTTTTGTAGTATTGTGTACTAAAATTATTTTAAAACAAACTGTAATTATTTCATCAACTAAAATTTGAATGTCATGGCAGAAACAAAACTAACTGCAAAACCAGTAAGCTCAGTACAGGTAAAAAAATCGAGTAACGCAATTTCATTATTAGCTCCTGTAGTTTGTATAATAGCAGGCTATTTAATTTGGAGATTTGTATTAGGAAGTGCAGGCAACTTTACAAAGCCAGGCACAGGGGCTTTTTGGCCAGAGCATGATGGACCTAAGACTGCATTAAGTAAAATGTATTTGGGTGGTATTATTGTACCCATTTTAATTGGATGTTTTTTAACAGTTGTTACATTCATTATCGAACGTTTTTTAACTATTAGCAAAGCAACAGGTACTGGTAACAATGCAGAGTTTATCCGCAAAGTACAATACCATTTAGCTAATAAAAATGTAGATGCTGCTGTAGCAGAATGCGATAAGCAAAAAGGAAGTGTTGGTAACGTAATGAAAGCTGGTTTGCACCGCTACAAAGACATGATTAACAATAATGAACTAAGCACCGACCAAAAAGTTATGGCTATTCAAAAAGAGGTAGAAGAAGCTACAGCTTTAGAATTACCAATGCTTGAGAAAAATTTAGTATTCTTATCAACTATTGCTTCTGTAGCAACCTTATTAGGATTGTTAGGAACGGTATTGGGTATGATTCGTTCGTTCTCTGCATTAGGTGATGGAGAAGGTGGAGGTGATGCTGCCGCAAAACTATCTGTAGGTATTTCGGAGGCGTTGTACAACACCGCATTAGGTATTGGTACATCGGCAGTTGCCATTATTTTTTATAACATGTTTACTACAAAAATTGATGGTATTACTTATGGTATTGATGAAAGCGGCTTTACTTTAACACAAAGTTTTGCAAGTTTATACAAATAAGCAATATGGATTTTTTCAATTATTGAATCTAATAATAAAATAAAAATAATTATGGGAAGAGCCAAATTACCACGGAAAAGTACCCATATAGATATGACGGCAATGTGTGATGTTGCATTCCTTTTGCTTTCATTTTTTATATTGGCTACCAAACAAAAGCCACCAGAGGCTGTAGCCGTTCAAGCTCCATCTTCGGTATCAAGTAAAGCTGCTCCTGAAAAATCTATATTAACCACTTTAACAAAAGAGGGTAAAATATATTTGATGTTAGGAGATGATACCAAGAAAAAAGAAATTCTAGCACAATTAAATACCAACAGAGGTTTAGGATTATCGGAAGCTGAATTAAACAAACTGGCTAAACAACAGGTTTATGGTATGCCTTTGGGTATGTTAAAAGGTGTTTTGGGATTATCTCAGGATGTGCCAGCTAACAAAATGGAAGGTATACCTGTTGCAGATAGTGCAACAAATGAATTAGTAGATTGGTACCGAGCAATTTCAAATGCCTATGCTGGAGGAGATGCTAGAAGGCTAGAAGAAATTATGCTAATTAAAGGAGATAATCTTGCTAAATATCCTACTTTTAAAAATGTTAAGTACGCTTTAAAAAAGAACAATTTTTTTAAATTTAGGATAGTAACCAATGGTGAACAAGCACCTATTGGTTCTGAGTTGTATGAAAATAATAAAAAAGGGGTTGATGCAATGGGTGATCCTTTAAAAAAATAAACATTAACGAAATAAAATAGTTTATCATGGCAGAAATGGATACTTCGTCGGGTGGCGGTCATAAAAAAGGGCCCGGCGTTAAAAAAAGTAAAAAATTATCTACAAGGGTTGACTTAACACCAATGGTAGATTTAGGTTTTTTGCTCATTACATTCTTTGTGTTTACTACAACTATGAGTAAGCCAACAGCAATGAATATGAACGAACCTAAAGATGATCCAGCTAATCAACTTAAAGTAAAAAACAGTGGAGCTATGACCATTTTACTGGGTAAAGCAGACCAAGTTTATTATTATTATGGGGAGTTGGTAGCCGAAACTATAAGTGAGCAATTTAAGAGTAGCACTTTTAAGGAAATTAGAGACTTAATTTCTGCCAAAAAGAAAGCAACACCCATTGGCGATTTAATGTACATTATTAAAGCTGATAAGGAATCTACCTTTAAAAATGCTATCGATATATTAGATGAAATGACGGTAACTGCAGTACCCCCTGGGCATTATGCAGAAGTGGATATAACCGACACTGAATCTATGCTTATACAAAAAACGGAGGAAGCCAACGGGATAAAATAAAGTAAAAA
>JANNWD010000648.1:0-2612 GCA_031408315.1 Bacteroidota bacterium | reverse complement strand
CTCATTTTAAAATACAGCTCTGGTGCTTGCCAGTAAGTTCTTTCCTCATTTTGAAAACCAAATGGAGTAAGGGTTCTATTGTAGGCACCGCTCCGGGCAATACCTGCTTTGAAAAGATTGCAATGTGCCAGTAAGTTAGTTGTCATAAATGCACCATAACTATGCCCACCAACTGCAACTTTGGTACTATCGCCAACACCCATTTCCGCAATTTTATTTATTCCAGCCTCAGCATTCCAAACTAGCTGTTCAATAAAATTATCGTTAGGTTGCTTATCGCCTTCTCCTACAATAGGAAACTCTGCATTATCCATAACGGCATAACCTTGTGTAACCCAAAAAACTACTGAACCATAACCCACTCTTACAAAAGTATATTTGCTGCCACGTATTTGTGCAGCATCGGCACTGCTTTTAAATTCTCTTGGGTAAGCCCACATAATTACAGGCAACTTTCCATCTTTAGTTTTATCGTACCCTTTTGGTAAATATAAATCGGCAGCAAGATCAACACCATCTTTTCTTTTGTACGTAATTTTTTGTTTTGTTACACCACGTAAAGCTGGTTGAGGATCGGCAAAATTGGTTAATTGTTTTGCATTGCCATTCGTATATAAGTAATAATTAGGTGTTTCATTTTGACTTTGCTTGCTGGTGATAAAACTCATTTTATCATAGTCGATAATACTGCTTACAGTTTCGTAGTAAGGTTCTCCACAACGCCAAATTTCTTTACTTTCTTTTGTAGCAATATTAAAGCTATGTAAAAAAGGCAAATCGCCTTTAGCAGACGCTCCATTACCTCTCATTAACAAAGTGTTGCCATTAATTAACTTAGGAACATATTTTCCATAATTATTTTTTGCAACAATTGGAGAGCCAGGGTCTCCGTAAGCATCATCAGTACTTCTATCAATTAAAGTGGTAAACTCTTTAGTAGTGGCATTGTATTTACTTATTTTTTGGCTGTGTTTTACTCTGCTATATTCACTTACCCAATAATCGTTTTCGGTTAATGGAGTTACACCTGCTAAACGCATACTTGTTTTTAATAAAACACTTGCAGTACTTTTATTGAATGGTGCTACTAAGGTGTAAACAGCATCTCTAAATTCACTTTTCTTTTTTATTAAGCCACTATCCTGCGGTTCTATCCACATAATTGTATTGGGTAAAGTATTTATCCAATTGTGCCCTCTTGGTGCATTTAAAACATTATCATAACCTGTGGGTGCTAATTCGCTGCTTGGTAATTTATCCAACGTAGAAATTGTTTTGCCATTTAAATCGGTAACTAAAATGGTACTATTAAAACCACCTGCGGTTACTAAATAGCTAAAGGGTTTATCAATTTTTTCTACCAACATATATTTATTATCTGGCGATAAATCGAAACTGCTGTAAATAAGTGGAGTACCAATTTTTGTTTCTACTCCGTTAGTATTTTTTACTAATTGGCTGGTTGCATAAAATTCAAACAACTGCTCATCGTAAGGGCTTTTAATTAAATCTTGATAGGTAACACTTGCAGCTACTTTACCTAAACTTTGCTGTGCTGTTGGCCCCTTTGGTGCTAAAGGTTTTTTAGGCATTTGGCTGCTAGGTTTTGGTGCAGCTAAATACAAAATACTGTTATTATCATACCAATCAAAAGCACCACCCATTACTGTGTTAACAGGCAATTTATTTACTTTAATAGCTTTTTTTGCTTTAACATCAATCACATACAAATCAATACTGGTGTTGGTTGTGTGGGTAAAAGCAATTTTATCTTCAGTAGGGCTCCATTGAAAATTACCAGCTTTTAAATCGTTGGGTAAACCTGTAATAGTATTTTCGGCAGATGTTTTTATGTTTTTTAAACTCAATCCAATTGTATATGCCGAACGGCTTGGTCCAAAATTATTTGGGTTAATACGCAAACCTGCAATACGCAATTCTGGTTGGGCTAATTCCTCTACACTTGGCATAGCACTACGTTTCATAATTAACATCCAATCGCCTTTGGTATCAATACTTACTCCTGGTGATGGCTTTGCCATTACCAAATCGTAAATTTCTTTTGGAGGTGTTTTATATTCAATAGCATCTTGTGCAAATGCAGTAGAAAAAAATGCAAATGATAATAGGAAGAATAATTTTTTCATTGTATAATAATTATGGTAGATAAAGTTACAGAATAATATGCGTTTTATTTGGGTTAGATGAATTATACAATTTAACATTAAAAGTGTAGCATGAAAGATTGCTTAGTGAGACTATTAATTAATGAGATGTTTTCCGAAAAAGTCGGAACAGGTTGTTCCTCCACACGACTAAAGCCTATTTTTAAACAAATAGCTACCATTTTTAATAAAAAGATTGCTATTGAAGGTAAAGCTAGCTTTAGTCATACTGAGCGATAGTGAAGTAACTCTTAGCAATTGTTCTCGTTTAGTTAAAATATCATTTCAAAGTGTAATTAGTATTATTGCTTTTTGTAAACACAAATTAACTTTAGTTTAATTGAAGGGCTTAGATATGGGCTTTAAAGATGCCATTGGCAATTGGTTGAATGGAGCGACGCCAATGAAGATGCTATAAAAAATAAATGCTGGTAACCCAAAATCTAT
>JANNWD010000647.1:0-13454 GCA_031408315.1 Bacteroidota bacterium | reverse complement strand
TGCCAAATATTATCGGGACTTATATAGCTATCTTTTAATTGCATAATTAAACCAGCCTTGGCATAAACATCTCTAACTAATTCGGAGCATATGTAGTTTCTATTGCGTTCTCTTTTGCCAGCTTTAAAAAGAATGCGTAGCATTATTCTAAAAATTTCCCAGTTGTCGTAAGGTCTTGTTAATTCATCCAATCCAAAACTTATTCCTCTACTTATTTCTTCCTTTGTAGTTGGGGTATTTATTTTTGTTATTAAAATTTTCCCTTTGTAAGGTCTTTTCTTTCCTTTATAATCGTATAAATATTTTGATAATGGAATTAAACGAATGCCCACAAAAGGTTCTGCTTCTAGTAATAAAACTCTACCTAATTCCTCATCTTTATAAACAACAGCCACATGGCTCCAAGTGCTTTTAGTTAATCGTTGAATAATTTTTGAAAATAAGTAGCCACCACTACAAAAAACAATATCACCTGTTTTTACGTAATCTCTTATTTTATGATAATTAATTACAGGAATATTATGTAAATCTTTTGGTGTAATTGGTGATGCCATTGGTATAAGCTGTATTTTAGCCCCAAGTTACGAATTTGATTGAATGGAACAGAAAACTTTACTTGTAATAGGTGGCGGGGCAGCAGGTTTTTTTTGTGCAATAAATGCTGCACAACAAAATCCGTTGTTAAAAGTAATTATTATTGAAAAATCAACTAAGCTGTTAAGTAAGGTAAGAGTAAGTGGTGGCGGACGTTGTAATGTTACCCATGCTTGTTTTACTATTGCCGAAATGCTAAAAAAATATCCAAGGGGAGAACAGTTTTTAAAAAAAACTTTCCAACATTTTTTTACAACCCATACAATAGAATGGTTTAAAAAAAGGGGAGTAGAATTAAAGACGGAAGAGGATGGAAGAATGTTTCCGCTATCTAATTCATCGCAAACAATAATTGATTGCTTAATAAAAGAAGCCAATGCAAACCGGGTAGAAATTATGCTTAATGCCGATGTTAAAAGCATAGATAAAACAACTGATATATTTAATTTAACCTTGGCAGATGGCAGGATATTGCAAAGCAATTTTTTGTGCATTGCAACAGGCGGTTATCCAAAAACAAGTCAGTTTGAGTGGTTGATGAAAACTGGGCATACCATTGCCGAACCTACACCATCTTTGTTTACCTTTAATATTCCCGATAAAAATTTAACAGCTTTAATGGGTGTAGTGGTAGAAAATGCGATGGTAAAAATTGCTGGTATAAAACTACAACAACAGGGGCCAATATTAATTACACATTGGGGTTTAAGTGGACCAGGTATTTTAAAATTATCTGCTTGGGGAGCTTTAGAATTGGCAAAAAGTAATTGGCAATTTTCAATAATAGTTAATTGGCTGCCACAATACAACGAAAATACGTTAAGAGATAAATTTCAATTACTCCGTTTTGACATTGCAGCACAAAAAGTAATCAATAAAAACCCGTTTGGTTTGCCTAACCGTTTTTGGGAATTTTTGCTAAAAACCACCGAAGTAAAAGAAGATTGCAGGTGGGCAGATTTACCAGCAAAAGAACAAAATAAATTAATAAAAATAATTTGCAGCCATACGTTTGCCGTAAAAGGAAAAACAACATTTAAGGAAGAGTTTGTAACAGCAGGCGGTATTCAGCTAAATGAAATTGATGCTAACACTATGCAAAGTAAAATTGTGCCTAATTTATTTTTTGCCGGCGAAGTAGTTAATGTGGATGGTATAACAGGTGGATTTAATTTTCAAAACGCTTGGACAACTGGGTGGGTGGCAGCAAAGGCAATAGCCGCAATTACTTAGCTAAATATATAAAGATTAACAATGCTTTTTAAAGAGATGATTGATTAAAACTATCTTTGCAAAAAAAATAGTCTGTCATTTCGCCACTAGGAGAAATCTATAACATAAATCCTTATTGGATAGCTGTAATTTTAAATAAAAGATTAGGTTAGATTTCTCACTTCTTTCGAAATGACAGAGATGAAAATGAAAAAAATAGACAAATACATACTATCAAAGTTTTTAACCACTTTCTTCTTTTGTTTATTACTTTTTACTGCCATAGTTGTTGTAGTTGATATTAGCGAAAAAACCGATGATTTTGTAAAAGCAAAATTGCCTGTAAGTAAAATTATTACCGATTATTATTTTGGGTTTATTCCACGGATAGATGCTTTGCTGTTCCCACTTTTTGTTTTTATATCTGTCATCTTTTTTACATCAAAAATGGCTAACCGTAGCGAAGTAATTGCTATACTTAGTAGCGGTGTAAGCTTTAGGCGTTTTTTGTTACCGTTTTTTGTAGGGGCTATTTTATTAGGCGGTATACTTTGGTTGGGCTATCAATATGTAGTGCCTAATGCTAATAAAAAATGGGCCGATTTTCAGTCAAAATATATTGATCAAAATTTTGGAAATAGCGGTAGTGAGTATGGTAATGGCAGCTACAAACAAAAAATATATTTTAAGCTAGATAGTAATACATACGCTGGTATTAGAGGATACGATACGATTAATAAAATTGGCAATGTTTTTTTTGTAAATAAATTTAAAGGCAAAAATTTAGTATATAATTTAAGGGCAGAATCGTTTAGCTGGGATACCGCTTTTAAAAAATGGAAATTAGCTAATGTTATTGAACGCAATGTTGATAGCCTAAACGAAAAAATTACCCATACCGCAACAATCTACAAAAGCTATAATTTTAAACCTGTTGATTTACGCAAAAATGAATATTTAAAAGACCAATTAATTACTCCAGATCTAAACGATTTAATAAATGTAGAAAAATTGAGAGGCTCCGAAAATATCAATTCCTTGTTAGTAGAGCGTTACAATAGAGATGCAATACCAGCATCTGTACTAATACTTACTTTAATTGGTGCAATTTTGGCAAGCCGTCGAGTACGAGGGGGCAGTGGCATGCATTTAGCCATTGGGGTTTTATTAAGTTTTGTATATATCTTACTTAGCAAATTAACCTTTGTATTTGCCACTAAAGGCAGTTTTCCTGCAATACTTGCAGCTTGGTTACCTAATATTTTTTTTACTATTGTAGCTTATTATTTATATAAAAAAGCACCAAAGTAATTTATAGGTAAACTTTGTGGTAAAAGTTTTGTTTAACAGCGGTAGTGTTAGTAATTTTACAATTAGCAAAACGAATGCATTAAAGCAAATACAAACCGAATAAATTTACTGCCGTATGGGTATCATTAAAGAAAAATTTAAAGCAAAAGCCGATGCAACCGCAGCGGAAATTAAAGAAATTTTAAAGGAGCATGGTAATAAAAAAATTGGCGAAGTTACGCTAAGCCAAATCTTTCAAGGTATGAGAGGAATGACTGGTTTGGTAACTGAAACTTCTTTATTGGATGCTCAAGAAGGTATTCGTTTTAGGGGATACACCATACCAGAATTACAACAAAAATTACCTAAAGCTCCTTCTGGCACAGAGCCTTTGCCAGAAGGGTTATTTTATTTAATGTTAGTAGGAGAGTTGCCAACAGAAGCCGATGTTCAGCATTTAACAAGTGTATGGCAACGCCGTAGCCATGTGCCAAATCATGTATTTGCAAGTATAGAGGCTTTGCCAGTAAGTTCACATCCAATGACGCAATTTGTGGTTGCCATAATGGCACTACAAACCGAAAGCCAGTTTGCAAAACGCTATGCTGCCGGAATGAGTAAAAAAGATTATTGGGATGCTGTTTTTGATGACTCAATGGATTTAATTGCAAGGCTGCCACGTATTGCAGCGTATATATATCGTCGTAAGTATAAAAATGGGGAACATATTCATCCAAATGGTTTGCTAGATTGGGCAGGAAATTTTGCCCATATGATGGGGTATGAAGATGAAACTTTTAATGAGTTAATGCGTTTGTACATGACCATACATGCCGATCATGAAGGTGGTAATGTATCTGCACATACCACCCATTTAGTAGGCTCGGCACTTAGCGATCCGTACTTAAGTTTTGCCGCTGGTATGAATGGTTTAGCTGGTCCATTGCATGGGTTAGCCAATCAAGAAGTTATAAAATGGATTTATGAAATGAGGGAAGAGTTGAATACCGAAAATCCATCTAAAGAACAAATAGAAGAATACGTTAAAAAAACATTGAGTGAAGGTAAAGTTGTACCAGGTTACGGCCATGCTGTATTGCGTAAAACCGATCCAAGATTTACAGCACAAATGGAGTTTGGTAAAAAGCACATGCCTAATGATCCTTTGGTACAAACGGTTTGGAATATTTACGATGCTGTACCACCTATTTTACAATCGTTAGGTAAAATAAAAAATCCTTGGCCAAATGTAGATGCTCATAGCGGATCGTTGTTGGTACATTATGGAATGGTAGAGTACGAATTTTACACCGTTTTATTTGGCGTTTCAAGAGCATTGGGTGTATTATCTAGCTTAATTTGGGACAGAGCCTTAGGTTTTCCTTTAGAAAGACCTAAATCTGTAACTACTGATTTAGTAAAACTTTGGTTAGAAGGTAAAGATGAAATTTGGGAAGGATAAGCCAATTAATAAATGATTTTTAAAAAACCCAGCATATATGTTGGGTTTTTTGTTAATTTGTAGCTTTAAATTAATTATATGAAGAAATTTTTATGTTCTGTATTGCTTTTGGGTTTGCTTATTAGTACACAAGCACAAGTAACAAAAACTGCACCAGTACAAAAAAACAACAGCCATTTAAAAGTATTTAGCCAAGCTATAAATATAGGGGATATTAATACTGCAGTAATTGCTTTAAATTATTATATAGCCGATCAAGGCACTAATAATAATTATGCCGATACATTGGCAATGCTTTACATGCAACAAGGAGCTTTTGAGCAATGTTATTTTTGGGCAGATAAACGCCTAGCTGCCAAGCCAGATGATAATGGCTTAATGGAGATGAAAGGTATTTGTTTAGATAAATTGCAGCAACCGAAAGAAGCAATAGCTGTATTTGAAAAACTATTAGGCAAAACAAAAAGTCCTTACCATGCTTATAAATTAATGGAATTGCAATATGGTATTAAACGCCTTGCAGAGTGTGTTAGCACAGGTTTTATGGCAGAAAAATTACAGTACAAACCAGATTTTACCGTTACGTATACTATTGGCGAACAAACTGGTCGTACCTATTTACAAGCAAGCATGTTTAATATACAAGCATTAGCGTTATACGATTTAGATAGAAAAGCAGATGCTAAAGCTTACTTTCAAAAAGCATTAGCGTTGGATAGCAATTTTGTTTTAGCTAAACAAAATTTAGCAGCTGTAATTGCCAAAGAGAAAAACGGTGGTAATAAAGTAAATACGCCTGCTGGCAATGGAGCGTCGCCAGCCAATAAGCAAAATTAAAATTGATTTTGAATACAGAATGGGTGCAATTATATTTGCACCTCATTTGGGGGGTTAGCTCAGTTGGCTAGAGCGCTTGCATGGCATGCAAGAGGTCGTCGGTTCGACCCCGATACTCTCCACAAAAAATGAGTATTAGCTAAGCTGATACTCATTTTTATTGCAATTTTTAGCTCTATTACCAAAACTAAGGGAGGCAATTTGCCTCCGTTGTTGTTAATATAACTTTACTTACAAGAGAATTTTTTTACTACTGTGGTTTTTAAATTTACATTTAGTTTTAAGGATAGAATAGACTATGGTAGTTTCATATTATTAAAGTTTTATAAATTCTACCCTACGATTATTGGCTTTACCAACAGTAGTGGTGTTTACATCAATTGGGCTAGCTTCTCCTTTACCATCTGTTTGCATTCTATCGGCATTAATGTTAAATTCTTTGCTTAACATATTCTTTACAGCATCTGCCCTACGCTTCGATAGATCTACATTCGATTTATCATCACCATCAGCATCTGTATGTCCAGCAATTTTAACTTTAACATCAGCATTTTCATTTAGCACATTAGCAATATCTTTTAAGGCACCATAACTTTCTGGCTTTATTTTATCACTATTTACATCAAACAAATTCCGTGTGTTACAAATTTTCCTTCGGTAATTAATTTATTACGAGTATCTGGGGCACCCACAGCCAATCGTACATTGCCAACATAATAAGCATCATCATCATTGCTAGCGCCATCATTTCTAAAGTAAAGCGAATTTAAATTTAATCCATCTGCAACAGCCTTAGGTAAGTCCCACACTTTTTTATCATTTATGTAAGTTCTTACTCTGCTGTTTTGTCTCCAAATACTTATGTGTACATTTGTTTTTGTAGGTTCACTAAATAAATCTTGGTCTGCTGCATTTTTTAAAACCTCTTGGTTGTTGTTGCTACTGTAAAAAGCGGTTATGCCTTGTGAACCACCTGCATTTTGAGGGTGAAAACCAACCTCAAATCCCCCACCTTTATCCATACTACCTTCACCAAAACGGGCAAATTTTCTAAAATCTTTACCAACATTAGTTTCTGTACTAAAGCCTACCATTAAATACCCATATAAAAACTAAATTTTTGTGTGCTAAGCAAATCAAACTCCAACGTAAAATTATCGGGTAGGTTTTTGATCCATTCTGGGTAAAAAACTACTTCCTTTTTAGTCATTAAAAACTTACCAGTAGCATTACTAACCGTAACAATTTCGCCACTTCCATTTGTATTCCATTTGTCAGGAAAATCTCCAAGAGCATCTTGACTAAAATCTTCGGCGGCTACTAATTTTTCTCCTGGTACAAAATCAAACTTACTATAACTTTTAAAAGATACTGTGCCACCATTTCTTGTATTGTTTACTGGACTATTGCCTTCATCCACACCACCTTTTTGGTCATGTATATTTCCTCCCGATTTTTTATTTTTCCCACTTATTTCATTATCGGCACCGTCTACGGTTTTATCAATTCCCTTATTTATTTTTTCATCAATTTTATTATTCACTTTGTTTTGTGCATTGCGTTTGGCTCTATCTAAAATTCCAAATTGTGCAAAACTTGTCGTACAAAAAAATAATAACCCAGTAACAATAGTTAGCTTTTTCATATACTTATTTTTTAAAAAATAAAAGTAATACGCTTCCATTTTGTGGGCAATACCACAAATAGGTTATTAATAGGTACATAAAATTAAAACCTTGCAGTACTTTTGGTGCTAATTATGGAAATTAGTTTAAATAAATACATAAGTGATAGTGGTTTTTGTAGCCGTAGAGAAGCCGACAAATATATTGAACAATGCCGTGTAACCATTAATGGGCAAGATGCTAACAAAGGGAATCGAGTAAAGCAAGGCGATGACGTACGTATTGATGGAGAACGAATTAAGAAAAAAGTTGCACCCATTTACATTGCATTAAATAAACCAAAAGGAATTACTTGTACAACCGATTTAAATGATAAAACAAACATCATTTCTTTTGTAAACCATAAAAGCCGCATTTTCCCTATAGGACGATTAGATAAATTAAGTGAAGGCCTTATTTTTTTAACGAATGATGGCGATATTGTAAATAAAATTTTACGGGCTGGCAATAATCATGAAAAAGAATATACTGTATTAGTTGATAAACCAATTACCCCCGACTTTATAAATAAAATACGAAATGGAGTAAAAATTTTAGGTACTGTCACCAAAAAATGTTTTGTAAAGCAAGAGAATGACACTAGGTTTAAAATTGTATTAGTGCAGGGCCTAAACCGCCAAATACGCCGTATGTGTGAGGCGTTGGGCTATAATGTTGTTGCCCTAAAACGAGTTAGAATAATGAATTTTACGGTAAGTAATTTACCAACTGGCAAGTGGCGTTATTTTACCCCAACTGAAATTGAAACTATAAATGCAATGCTTATGGATAGTAGTAAAACTGGCGATGTTGATGGAGGAATGGGAGAGTAGGATAAACTGATTTAACCGAAATTCGAGTATTGGTTTGTTAATACTTAGCAATGGTTATGTTTCAAAAGATGGTTTAGTTTGAATAAAACAACTTCAAGTTATCTCTCCTCTCGATAGGGGTTTATGTGAGGTTTATATGCCATACTTACGCTTTATATCCCTCTCGGTATCTCTTTCCTTCATTGTTTCTCTTTTATCGTACAATTTTTTTCCTTTGCCTAAGCCAATTTCCATCTTGGCTAAGCCTTTTTCGCTAATAAATATTTTTAAAGGAATAATGCTGTACCCTTTTTCTTTAATTTTTGTTTCAAGCTTTTGAAGCTCTCTTTTTTTCATAAGCAATTTACGCTCCTGCATGGGCTCATGATTGGTGTAGGTGCCAAATGCATATTCACTTATATGCAAACTTTTTACATACAATTCTCCATCGTCAAAGTGGCAATAACTATCATTAAAACTAGCTTTTCCGCTACGCAAACTTTTTATTTCGGTACCCTGTAACACAATGCCAGCAATGTATTTAGCCTCAAAATAAAATTCGTGGTATGCCTTTCTATTACTCAATTCCATAATGCAAAGATAGATAATGTGATAATGTGATAATGTTGCTAATTTGCTAATAATAACCTTCTAAATTCCCTAAACTTCCTAAACCCAAAACTTGTAAGCCTTAAAATTAATTGCAAACTGCACACCGCTAACTGTGTATTTCCTGTGGATAACTCCGTATAACTTGCCTATAAATCAACCCCACATTTTATTTCATTCATTTATATTTGTCCTCTTACATAAAAAATAGATAAAGTGCGTTTAAAGAGTTTAGAAATTAAAGGGTTTAAAAGTTTTGCAGATAAAACTGTACTCAATTTTGATGAAGGAATTACTGGTGTAATTGGGCCAAATGGCTGTGGTAAAAGTAATATTATCGATAGTATTCGTTGGGTAATAGGGGAGCATAAAATAAGTAATCTACGAAGTGAAAACTTAGAAAGTTTGGTTTTTAATGGCAGTAAAACCAGGAGTGCAAGTGGTTTGGCAGAGGTAAGCCTTACGTTTGAAAATACTAAAAATCTTTTACCAACGGAGTTCAACACCGTAACCGTTACCCGAAAGTATTATAAAAACGGAGAGAGTGAGTATAGATTAAATGATGTACAGTGTCGTTTAAAAGATATTCATAACCTGTTTATGGATACTGGTGTAAGTACAGATAGTTACGCCATTATTGAGTTGGGCATGGTAGATGATATTATTAAGGATAAAGAAAATAGCCGCCGTAAAATGTTAGAACAAGCGGCTGGCATTACCATTTACAAAACTCGTAAAAAAGAAGCTAAATTAAAGTTAGATGCTACAGAGCAAGATTTGGCTAGGATTGAAGATTTATTATTTGAAATAAATAATCAATTAAAAAGCCTAGAAAGTCAAGCAAAAAAAGCCGAGAAATATTTCGAAATAAAAAAGGAATACAAAGAAGTAAGTATTGAGTTAGCAAAAGCATCGTTAGAAGGATTTAATGTTACCTATAAAAATTTAAACGAACAACAACAAGCCGAAGTTGATAAACGTATAGAAATTGAAACTGCCATTGCAGTTGAAGAAGCCGCTTTAGAAAAAGAAAAATTAGGTTTTATTGAGCAAGAGAAAGCATTACAACAATTACAGCATGCTTACAACGAAATGTTAAGCACTGTTCGTAATAAAGAAAGCGATAAAAGCCTTACTACACAAAGGTTACAATATTTAAAAGAAAGAGAAACGGGGCTTAACGAGTTTTTAAATAAAGCTGGTGGTCAACTTAAAGGGTTAGATGAAAGTATTGCATTTACAGGCAATCAAATTAAGGAAGATGAAATAAAATTAACCGAGGTAGAAGAATCGCTGGTTAATTTGAAAGACGCTGTAGAACAAAAGCGTAAAATATTCGATGAAAAGCGTAGCAATATTGATGAGTTGCGTAAAGATAATCAAGCCATTCAACGCAATCAATTTGAGGCAGAAAAAAAAGTAGCAGTTGCCGATACATCAATCCAAAATTTACAACGAACTATTGTACAAATAAATGATGAAAAAGTACAACGCCAAGCACAAGTACAACAATTAGAAAGCGATAAAAAAGTAAAAGAGCAAGAGCTTGAGCAAAAGAAAACGGATTTGCAACAATTGCAAGACCATCATGAGTTTACCAAAGAGCAAATTTTGCAAACGCAGAATATGTTGGAAGGGTTGCGTAGCGAATTAGCAGAAGAAAATAGAAAACTTGATAGCAAGAAAAATGAACATGATTTATTAAAGAGTTTGATAGACTCTATGGAAGGTTATCCAGAGAGTGTAAAGTTTTTACATAAAAACCAGAATTGGAATCATCAAGCTCCATTGTTGAGTGATATTATTTATGTAAAAGAAGAGTACAGGGCGGCGGTAGAAAATGTTTTAGAACCTTATTTAAATTATTACATTGTTAATAATTTACAAGAAGGGTTGCAAGCTATTCACTTGTTAGATGACAACAAAAAAGGAAAAGCCAATTTCTTTTTACAAGATAAATTTACTGGCTTTGAAGAAACTCATCAACCGGCAGGAACAATACCAGCATTGAGTGTGGTAGAAGTTGATGGCAAATATTCTAACCTAGCAAAACATTTATTAGGCAATGTTTTTATTGCCGAAAATGAAGATGCTTTAGAAAATAGCAACGGTGCAGTAGTGTTGGAAAAAACAGGAAAATATGTAAAAGGCAAATACAGTTTAACAGGAGGCAGTGTTGGTTTATTTGAAGGAAAGAAAATTGGTAGAGCAAAAAATTTAGAAAAATTAATTGAAGAAATTAATACACAAGAGGTTTTAGTATGTGGATTAAAAGTAAATATTAGTGCAAAACATAACGAAGTAATTGCGTTTAATGAGCAGTTAAAGGAAAATGCTATAAGGCAAACCCAGCAAGACATTAACAATCTTACTAATCATGTTTTTTCTTTGCAAAATAAACTTGAAAATTTATTGCACTTAGAAGAAACAAGTACAAAAAGGATAGAGGATTTGCAAGGTCAATTGCAAGATAATCATGATGCTATTGAAAGTACTAGAATAGAGTTAGAAAAATTTAATACACAATTGCATGAGCTGAGTGAAAAAATTGGAGCTGTTGAGCAAGATTATACTTTAGCCGAACAAGATTATACTAACGCCACAAATACTTATAACGATAGTAATTTACAATTTGCTAAACAGCAAAGTAAAGTAGCTAGCTTAAAGCAAGAGTTTGAGTTTAAAAACAATCAGTTAAACAACTTAAAAGTAGAAATTGAAAGTAGTAATGCACAGTTGCAAGAAGCTGCTGCAAGTATTACCGAAACTGCAACTACTTTACTGGATGTAGAAACTTTGTTGGTGACTATGCTGCAAAATAAAGATGTTGAAGAAAAAAAATTAAACGAAGCCGACCAAGCGTATTACAACCATAGAAATGCGTTAGCCCAAAAAGAAAGTGAGTTACGCCATAAGCAAAAAAGTAAAGAAGGGATTGATACTATACTAAATGAAATTAAGGACAAGCTAACCGAATTAAAATTACAGTTGGCTGGCATGAAGGAACGTTTAAATGTGGAGTTTAAAATAGATTTAGATGTTATTATAGATGAGTCACGTTCTGGAGAAGAGCCTTTGGATAGCTTGCAAGAAAGAAGTGAAAGAATGCGTAAGCGTTTAGAAAACATTGGTGAAGTAAACCCTACAGCTATAGAGGCTTACACCGAAATGAAAAAGCGTTACGAATTTATTTTAGAGCAAAAAAATGATTTGGTAACGGCTAAAGATTCGTTGATGCAAACGATACAAGAAGTAGAAGCAACAGCCAACCAACAATTTTTAGATACGTTTAATGCGGTAAGAGAAAACTTCCAAAAAGTATTTAAAGCATTATTTACTGAAGATGATACGGCAGATATGGTTTTAGTTGATCCTGATAATTTAGCCGATACAGGAATTGATATTGTAGCCAAACCAAAAGGTAAGCGACCATCATCTATTGGGCAATTAAGTGGTGGAGAAAAAACATTAACCGCAACGGCGTTATTATTTGCCATTTACTTAATAAAACCAGCACCGTTCTGTATTTTAGATGAGGTAGATGCTCCGCTAGATGATGCCAACGTAGGAAAGTTTACCAACATGATTAAGCAGTTTAGCGAAAACTCTCAATTTATTATTGTAACCCATAATAAAATGACGATGAGTGCAGTAGATGTAATTTATGGCGTAACCATGCAAGAGCCAGGTGTGAGTAAATTAGTTCCAGTAGATTTTAGAAGCCTTAATTAAAGAATAATTTATTAAGTAAAAATGGATAATTGTATAGTGCAGTTATCCATTTTTTTATTTAACATTTTTTTCAACGAATACACAAATTTCACTGAAAAAAATCTGTTCCTATCTCCCTTAATTAGTAAAACAAGCTTCTCAAAAAAATTATAATTAATCTTAGTTATTAGCGTTACAATATCAACTTCCCAATCCTACCATTTCCTCCACTAAAAAATACAGCTTTCCCTTTTTTAGCTTTACGTACTGCATGATAACTTTCTTTACTAATCCATTGCCAAGTATTGCCATTGTCAGTAGTAATATCTACACCATTTAAGCCGCAACTTATCCATGTTTTCTTTTTAATAAATTCCACACAACTTCTATAGCCATGTGGCGGAACGGTAGGCACAGTAAAGGTTTTGCCCCCATCAAATGTAATTACACAGTTTTGTGTACTGCTATCTTTAGTATTAAAATCACCACCTACTACAATCATTGTTTTACTATCTTTTACAGCAATACTATTGGCACCAGTGGTTTCTTTATTTTGAATAATGGGCATTTCAATAATTCTATCCCTAATAAACATTCTGCTTTTAATACCACCCGTTACAAACACTGCTTCTTTTTTATTTAGTTTACGAATGTTGGTGCCGCTACTTGCAAAGCAAGCTTCGCCTTGCACCACACTCGGCATATTTTGAGTTGGAATATGTTGCCAAGTATTGCCTTCGTCAAATGTTCTGGCTATAAACATTTTACCGTTTATCGGGTCGCCAATTACAATACCACTTTGCTCATTCCAAAATTCCATAGCATCTAAAAACATGGTGGTGTCTTTATTTTCATACATCACTTTCCAAGTATCGCCACCATCAACTGTTTTTAAAATATAGGCTGGCGATGCAATACCCATAATTATAGCCGTAGTTTTATCAAACGCCTCAATATCTCTAAAATCAATTTTCTCAAAACCCTTTACTGTCATCCATTTCCATGTATTACCACTATCAAGCGATTGCCCAACTGTACCATCACTACCACTTACCCAAATCGTTTTATCATCTACCACACTTAGCCCACGTAGGCTAACTTTATTGCCGCTATGTAAAAATTTTACTGTTTGCCCAATTGAAAAAATAGGGAATAAGCAAAGGGCAATAAGCAATGTTGTGATGTAAGATGTACGATGATTGATGTACGACTGTTTGTGCATAAAAAATAGTTATTAATCTATAGATAAATATACATTTTAGA
>JANNWD010000646.1:0-2028 GCA_031408315.1 Bacteroidota bacterium | reverse complement strand
CCTGCAAAAATATTGTTTGCGGAACATATTGCGAAGCATCAATTTATGGATTAACGTTGAATACGACGCAAATCACCGATAATATAACTTATACTAAAGACAAACACACCATTACTTTTGGTTCGTCGACCGAAATTAATGATATTGAATCATTAATGTCCGATAAAAATTAATACTGGACTTTTTTATTTATTATTTGTTTGTTATTCAGTTGTTTAATTTTTAATTTTCACTATTTGAGAAAACTAGGCATTAAAAAAATGATAATTGTTCTATTTCAGTTTTTTCAACAATCCAGTCTTTTTCTGGGTTTTCTAAAAATTTCATCAATTGAATATAATTGAAAAGATGAATTTTACAAAAACTAACTAGGTTTGAAAATGCCCAACTTCGTTTTAGTTTCTTTTTGATTACAGCGATTAGCAAATTGACAATTAAAACGCAATAAATCTGTATTTTAATTGCATTTTCATTATCGCCTAAAAAATAACGTAATGGAAAATTCTGCTTTAACTGTTTGAATAACAATTCTATTTGCCATCTTATTTTATATAATCCTGCAATTAAATCTGCTCTTAATTCAAATAAATTCGTTAAAAATTCAAATTCTCTTTTATTTTCTCGGTCATAAAAAGCTACTTTTCGTAATTTTAATTTGATGATTTCTTTTCCTTTTTTTATTTCTACTTCAATTATTTTATCGCTTAAAACACCATTATGAACATGTTCGGGTATTTCTAAATTTTTGATCTCTTCATATATGGCGTTGTCTTTGATTCGGGTTACAAAACCTGTTTTGTGGTTTGAAAAATGTTTAAATGCATGATAATCATTGTATCCTTTATCAAAAACATAAACGGTATTATCATTACATTTCAACTTTTCTAAAAAGTTATGATCGTGCGTTGTTGCTGGACTAAACCAAACTAAATTAGGAACAATTTCATCTGCATTTATAACGGTGTGAACTTTTATTCCGCCTTTGCTTTTGCCGTCTTTTGCTTTTCTTCCAACGCAACTCAAAATGTCTTTAAACAAGCTAATAGTGCTGCTATCAATTATTTTAACTTGCTTATTTAGAACATTTTCAATTCGGCTGTCCGATAAAACGGAACTATATTCAGATAATAAATTATTATAAATTTCTTCAAAGAACTCCACTTTTCTAGTCTTATTTGCATCTGATAATGTGCTTCGCTTTGGAATATGACTTAACTGAAAACTTTCTGTTTTTCCAGACAATCCAAGCATTGCACCCGAAACTTCTCGAAGAGAATTACACTTGGCAAACGAACAGAAAAGCATGCTAATTAAGTGGTCCTTGCTCTTAAATCGCTTTACATACCTATCGGAATCATGCCTTTTAACTGCGTCTTTGATTTTTTTGTCATCAATTAAAGAAATCAGCTGTCCGAAAACAGATTTACTAGAAAAATAATTACTTTTGCTCATCGTTTATTGTATTTTGCAACACAAATTTACGATTACTTTAAAGAAGCCATCTTTTTGGCTTCTTTTTTATCGGACAACAATGTTTTGAAATGGAAAGAATTAATAGAAATTTCATTTTATTCAGACGATATTAAAACAAAATATCAGAATTTATTGAAAAGCAGATTAAGTAGATTTGAATAGTCATAAACCACCAGCCAAAAACTGTTGGTTTTTTTATACCTTTACCTCATGGAAAAAGAACATATCATTTTTGGAATACGCGCCATTGTAGAAGCAATTACCGCCGGAAAAGAAGTCGACAAAGTATTTATACAAAAAGAAATTTCGGGCGAACTCATGAAAGACCTAATGAAAGTCATGAAACGCAACAGTATAAACTTCAGTTATGTTCCTGTAGAGAAACTCAATAGACTAACACCAAGCAACCACCAAGGCGCAGTTGCTAGCATCTCGCCTATTGGCTTTATGGATTTGGAGCAATTGATTGAAGCTACTTTAGAAAAAAACCAAAAACCATTATTTCTAATCCTCGATCAACTATCCGATGCACGCAACTTCGGAGCGATTATTCGT
>JANNWD010000645.1:0-5572 GCA_031408315.1 Bacteroidota bacterium | reverse complement strand
CCAACCTTTATAAACATATTTAAAATTTAAAGTTGAGTAAAAAGGTTGGTAACCCTAATTATAATTTTAAATGCAGCAAGATTTATTAACCAGTTTTATTTCAATACTAATTATTGCCCTTGCATTAGTTAGCATTGAGTTATTGGTAAAAAAAAACATTTTGTCTAAACATTTAGGAAGAAAATTACTGCATGTATCTGCCATTAGTACTTGTGCATACACCATTCATCAATTTGAAAATAGAATTTTATTAGCTTACTTTTTTTTAATCTTTTTTTTATTGCTGCTATTTGTAATTAATAAAGGCTGGTTACAAGTAAATCATTACAAAACGTATGGTATAGCTTTATTTCCGCTTTCTTTTGCATTACTTTTATTTTGCACTTTTCTTTCCACACAACTTATTGTATTTGCTGCACTTACTTTAGCAATTTGCGATGCCTTAGCAGGAATAGTTGGTGAAAAATTTGGTAAACAGAAAATAGAATTTCTATTCGAAAAAAAATCATTTATTGGCTTTGCTACATTTTTTTTATCCTGTTTTATTTTATCACTTATTTATTTTAATGATTTTTCGGGCAAAGGAATTTTAATTTGTTTTTCTATTGCATTCATTGCTGCGTTAACAGAATTATTTAGCAGCAAGGGAAGCGATAATTTAAGTGTGCCAATTATTTCGGCAATTGCAGCGTATTTTCTTTTATCGGCAACCCTACAAAATTTACAACAGTTATTTATTTTAAACATTGTGTTAATTAGTTGTTGCTTTTTTGTAGTAAAAAACAAATGGCTTACCCTATCTGGTGCTTTTGCCGCTTTGTGGTTGGCACAATTTTTATTTATTTGTGCAGGTTTTAAGGGCTTTGTTGCTCCAAGTATTTTTTTAATAGCTGGTACTCTTTTATCTAAATTAAATAAAGAAAAGAAAGAACACAATGGCAGAAACGCCATACAAGTTTTTGCTAATGGAATTGTGGCAACGCTATGTTTAATACTTTATAAAATTGATAATGAGGTTATTTTTTTATATGCTAGCCTTGCCTCTTTTTGTATGAGTATGGCCGATACTTGCAGCTCCGAAATAGGCAAATTTTTTAAGCAAAAAACGTATGATATTATTAGTTTTAAAGGAATAAATGTGGGGCTTTCTGGTGGAATAAGTTGGGCTGGTACATTTGGTGGATTATTAGGTGCTATTGTTATTACTGTTATTTGCTACATTTTTTTCAATTTTAGCCCAGCCATTGCCTTTTGGGTTTTTGCTTTTGGATTTTTAGGAATGCTAGTAGATAGCATTTTAGGCAGCCTAATACAAGTTAAATTTTTAACAGCAAGTAAACAAATAGTAGAAGTATATGAAGATAATGCCACAAAAATAAAGGGATTTTTATGGTGTACGAATGATGTGGTAAATGTGCTAAGTAACCTAATTACCACTATTCTGTTTTATTTTTTAGTTAGAATGGGTAATCTTTTTTAAAAGCATTTGGCAAAAACTTACGTATTCCTTATTTTTGCACTCCAAATTAATTGACTGGGTTATAGTGTAAAGGTAGCACACCAGATTTTGATTCTGTTCGTCTAGGTTCGAATCCTAGTAACCCAACAAAAAAGCCGCTAGTTAGCGGCTTTTTTAGTTTCTGATAAGCCTTGTGAAAACTCAGTTAGTCTTGTACATTTATGGTACTAATACAATTTTGCCAATACTCTTTCTACTTTCAATAAATTCATGTGCTGCCTTTCCGTCTTTTAAAGCAAAAATAGTTGGTTTGTGTATTTTTATTTTAGTAGTTGTAATCCAATCAAATAATTCATTGCTTCTTTTTATTCTATCTTCTTTACTTATAAGATAGCTCCACAAATCTCCACCCACTAATGTTTTACTGCCATCCATTAGCACACGAGGGTCAATAACAGGAGGATTGCCCCCTGAAAAGCCAAAAAATACAACTGTACCACACTCTTTAGTTGCCACAAAGCTTTCTAGTAAAGTAGTACCTACAGATTCGTAAACAACACTACAACCCTTAAAAGTAAATTGCTTTACCTTACTTACCCAATCATCGCTATATAAAAAAACTTCCTCGGCTCCATTTTGTTTTGCTACTAGGGCTTTTTCATTCGATGATGTAAGCCCAACAACAGTGGCTTTTTTCATTTTACAAATTTGCACAAGTAATTGCCCAACGCCACCTGCACAAGCATGTATTAAAACTGTATCATTTTGTTTTATTACATAACTATCGTTAGTGAGATACTGTGCTGTTAATCCTTGTAACATAACAGTGGCAGCCGTTTCAAAACTTATACTATTAGGCAAGGGTATTATATGACTTAAAGGTACAGCTACTAGCTCTGCATTGGCAAAAGGTACATCTGCAAAGCAAACTCGGTCTCCATTTTTAAACTCATTTACACCATTTGAATTTACTACCACACCTGCACCTTCGTAGCCTGCAATAAACGGTGGCTCACCTTTTAAATGATAATTACCTTGCCTTCTATAAACATCTGCATAGTTTAAACCAATCGCCATCATTTGTACCATTAATTCACCCTTTTTTAAGACAGGTTCTACAACATCTATGTATTGCAAAACATCTGGGCTGCCAAACGTGGAAAAGGTTAGTGCTTTCATAAATCAAATTATTTTACTTTACCACCTCCTCAATAACCTTACCCACACATCCATTAGGCATTTGTATTTTTAAAATTGCAGCAAGTGTTGGTGCAATATCTGTCATATAAGTTTCTTTATGTGTTTTGCCTTGTTTTACACCCCAACCGTAAAAAATGCAAGGAATATGAGCATCGTAAGGATTCCATAAGCCGTGGGTTGTACCTTTCCCCCATCTATCAAAATAAGCAGGTTTAAATGTAAATTGTATATCGCCACTACGCTTTGGCATATAGCCATTTGCCATTCTATTTTTTTGAGGCTCTGGTAATGCAGCTTCCATTATTTTTTCTAGCTCAAAAGCGTTTACAATGTAGTCTTTCTTTTTTAGTTCTTTAATTACCAATTTTTTAATTTTTTCAATATCGCCATTCCCTTTTTCTATTGTCATATCATTCAAATAAACCTGATAATTCATTACCATTGAAACTGCTTTTTTAATACCAAAATTAGTTTCAATTTTTTCGTTTAATTCTTTTGTAATATCAGCATCTTCAAAAGTGCCTGCTGGTATTTTATTTTCAATTAAAAATTCGGGAATATGTGCTACGCCATGGTCGGCAGTTAAAAACAATGTATAGTTTCCTTTGCCAACCATATTATCTAAATACACTAAAAACTCGGTTAGGGCAAAATCTAGTCGTAAATAACAATCTTGTATTTCAACAGAATTTGGGCCAAAGGTATGTCCAATATAATCTGTACTGCTTATACTAATTGTCAAAAAATCGGTTACATCTCTTTGTCCTAACTTTTCGTTGTAAATAGCTTCTTGTGCAAAATTGAAGGTGTAATTATTTGCCCATGGTGTGGTTTTAAATGCTTCATATTTATCCTTATCTTCTATTGCACTTAATTTGTGTGGAAAGGTTACCGTTTTTTCGCCTTTAATTGTATTTTCATAAGCTTTATCATCTGCTGTGCTTAAGGTGTAATTTTTTATATCATATAAGGTTGTCCAATCTTTTTTCATTGCTTTGCCTGGTTCATCTTTTGCATTAAAATCGTTTACCCATTTTGGCAACTCATTCATGTAATAACTACTGGTAATCCATTTGCCTGCATCGTACCAATAAGCAGCATTGGCACTGTGCCCTGCTGGTAAAATTGCTCCTCTATCTTTTAATGCAATACCTATTACTTTACTTTTAAAATTATTGCTTAATCTAAGCTCATCTGTAATGGTTGTAGCCCACATATTTGCCGGGCTCATTTTGCCTGCTCGGCTAGTAGACCCTACTGTGTTTACCGAAGAATCTTCGGTACAATACACCATTTTATTTGTTGCTTTATTATACCAATTATTTCCTACAATGCCATGTATTGCTGGTATGCTGCCAGTATAAACGCAACTGTGGCCAGGAGCTGTGTAGGTAGGTGTGTAAGGTATCATTGCATTTTCGGCAGTAAATCCTTCTTTTAATAAACGGTTAAATCCTTTTGCACCATATTGGTCTTTGTATTTATACAAATAATCCCACCGCATTTGATCTATAACTAAGCCTACTACTAGCTTGGGTTTAGTAGTTTGTGCCTGTGTTGAATAAGAAATAAGAAATAAGAAAGTTAAAATAAAAAAGTGTTTGCGATTCATTAAAAATGTATTTTTAAATTAAGTAAAAATAACATTTTAACTGCTCACAATACAAACTGATTAACGATATTAAAAAAATAAGTAAGGCACTTATTTTAATCTTTTAGAAAGAATAGTGCTGAGATTACAAAAAAACTTATCAAGTTTATTATAGTGCAGTTTCTACTTTACACAAGTGCACATAACTAAAGTGGCAATGGTTTTCAGTAAAATTAAATTAATTAATTGGCTTATGGCTTACCTTTTGCGTTAGATTTAATAGTAACCTACTGCTTAGTAAATTTTATACTCTTTTTATAAACCACAAAATAAAAATCTTTATAAAAAATACAGTTATCAATCTTGTTTTTATTTTCACTTAATGGCACTTCTACAATACAAAATTCTGTTTCAAAAACATTTTTATACGTTGCAACAACATACATTTTAAGCATATCATAAGTAATTGTTTGTTCTTTTTCTAAAAACGAATTTATACAACTTATCATCTTATGACTGCCACTATTATTTTTAATAGTGTTAAATTTTTCTTCACTAATTTGTGTCAATAAATATTCTTTTTTATCGTATGAAATATTTAATATCCCATTTTTAATTAACTCATAATCATCATCGACACCATTGTATTCTGGATTTAATAATGGGTCTCCTACCATATAAATGGATTCAATTTTAGTTCTATTTATTTTAACCGACTCCGTTTTATTTTCAGCTATAACTTGCGAATTAAATTGTGCCATAATACTATCTGGTACAGGTTTAAATAAGTTATTATAAAAATTATCAAAACCGTCGCTTTTAGCAAGGCTATCTTGTTTTTGCTGTTCCAATTTTGTTAATGGCTTTGTAGCAACAGGTGATTGAGAAATTGCCGCATTGCAAAAAAGTAGTGCAAATATTATTAATGTTATATTTTTCATTTTATACTATTTAAAGTAAAGTAAGCTATATTAATTTATAGAAAACATACCCATTGCAGGGTATTTATTTTTAAATTTTTTTTGCGTTTGGATAAACCCAGCTATATGGGCTGTAAAGCTCCCCAATGGTATGCCGTACAAGAGTGCGATGCAAGGATGATGCTTTGAAAACATAAAGCTGGTAACCCAAAAAAAAACCTAGCATTATCAAAATATTACCATTTACTCACAATGTTTTACTTTTGCAATCAATTCTTAATTCCTAATTCTTAATTATTAATTATTTTATGGATGTTTTTGAAAAATTAGTGAAAGATGGCGGCCCAATTGGTCAGCATATGGACAGAGCCCACGGCTACTTTGCATTCCCTAAATTAGAAG
>JANNWD010000644.1:0-1575 GCA_031408315.1 Bacteroidota bacterium | reverse complement strand
GCCGATTTTGCGTCGCCGGTGTTTGGCAAATGACCGTCGTTGAACATCACGATGCACCAACGTTGTGGCGCGAAGCCGAAGCATTTCTCTCGCACGATCCGGCGAACAATACGCAGATATTGAGTTCGATTACCCGTCTATTGGATCGTGGCGCGCATTGCAGTGAGCGCTATTTCGCAGTGCTTGAGTCTGTGCCCCTTGGCGTCGTCGCGACAGTGGTTGGTGCGGCGATCCGTGTAGATTCAAAGACTCTAATTTGCTCAGCGATGCCGACGAACGCGGCGCGCTTCCTTGGAATTTTTTTGCGCGCGAACGACGTGCCTCTAGCGGGTGTTTCGGGTCGCAGTGATTTGTTGAGTGCGTTCACAAAATCGTTTGATGTAGCCCATGATATTCACTCCTATCGTATGCTCTATCAACTGACAAGTGAGCCGAATTTCGGTCGTGCGCCGGGTGGTTTACGCGCAGTAACGTTAGCGGACATCAATTTGGTGATTGAATGGTATCGCGCGTTTGAAATCGAAGCGGGCATCACCGCAGTACCCGCGCCGTTAGAGCAACGTGTTCACATGAGCATTCTCGAGAACACGTACTCGTTTTGGATCCACAATGGCACGCCCGTCGCGATGGCTGGCGCTCGCAAGCTACCCGCGTCTTCCGCACGCATCGGCCCCGTGTACACGCCGCCCGGGCTGCGCGGACGGGGCTATGCACAAGCGGTCACCGCTGCCGCGAGTTTGCAGGTTCAAAACGATGGGCCACGCACGGTATTTCTGTTCACCGATGCGGCGAATCCGGCGAGCAATAAGACATATCAACGCATCGGGTTTCGCCATATTGCGGACCATGCGCATTGGCTCTTTCAGAGTACACCAGCGCGCTAGCCAAGTCGTCGCAACGGGCTCGCGTGCCAGATGTAGGGCGGGCATTGCCCGCCTCCTCGTATTCACGAAGTGCGAAAAACAAGTGTGGCCGAGGCCGATTACTTACGAGGCGGGCAATGCCCGCCCTACGCCCCGTACGTCAATTCCCTCGCCTTGCCCCAGAAAATCCGGTAAACAAATATCGTGTAACCGATGATCGCGGGCAACGTGATGAGCGTTCCCACCAACAATATCATCAGCGAACTCGTAGCACTCGCCGCCTCCCAAACATTGAGGCGATCAATCACGACGTACGGATAAATTGAGTAGGCGAGGCCAAGGGTTGCGAGAACCAAAACGAGCACCGTGGAAGCGAACGCTATCCAGCCGTAGCCCGCGTCGATGATGGATTTTTTCCCCGTGACATGCCACAGCGCTGCGAACGCAGCCGCCGTGACCAGAGGAATTGGCAGCAACGCAAAGAAACCGGGCAACTTGAACCATTTGTTGTAAATCGTTTCGCTGATGAACGGCGTGGCGATGGATACGGCTGAGATGCCCACAAGGAACGGCAGGATCGCCTTGCGCGCCCACACTACTGCACGCGCCTGCAAGTCGCCCTCGGCCTTCATGATGAGCCAACCCGCCCCGAGCACGACGTAGGCGGCAGGCACGGTGAGCGCGATGACAGCGTTGAAGGCCCACGTCCACC
>JANNWD010000643.1:0-2019 GCA_031408315.1 Bacteroidota bacterium | reverse complement strand
ATGGTCATGGGGAAGTTAAGTTCCTCGAAAGGCGTTTGGATTGCAAAAGCGTGGCAGACATGCGAACAAAAGTCATGGCTCAGCGCATCATAATCAACCCCGAAGTATGCGGCGGTGGCCCGATTGTGGCAGGCACGCGCGTGCGGGTGGCGGATATTCTCGCGATGCTTGCAGGCGGCGCGAGCGAGGCCGAAGTGCTGGCTGATTTTCCCTATCTGACCGCCGACGATATTCGCGCGAGCCTCGCCTATGCAGCGCAGGCCGTGGATCATAGCATCGTCCAAGCGGCTGCATGAAGTTTCTGATCGACGCGCAATTGCCGCCGGGATTGTGCCGGTGGCTGGAAACGCGCGGACATGGCGCGGCGCATGTGACCAAGGTTCTGGCCGGGGAAGCGCCTGATCGTGGGTCGCTGCCTATGCGGCGGCCAACGAACTGATCCTCATCACCAAGGACGATGATTTCCTGACGCGCCATCCGCCGGTTAATTATCGGCTGGTGTGGGTGCGGATCGGCAATGCGACCAACTGTGCTTTGGCGGCGTGGCTCGAGGTTCGGTGGGATGGGGTTGTGGTGGCGCTGGAGGCGAGGGAACCGCTGGTCGAGGTGCGGTAGAGCGCGACCTAAATGTTCGTCGCCCCGGCCCCCGAGCCGGGGTTTGGCTTTTTCTTTGGGCAGTGGCGAAGGGAGCCTAACCCCGGATCAGGTCCGGGGTGACGGGGTAAAAGGTATTTTGTCTTAGAATCTACTTTTATCGATCATGCCGAATCTCAGCCGTTCTTTTAAACTTGGACGGAATTTTAAATTTGATGTGACTGACCGTTGACGCCTCCGAAGAAACATCACCTCCAGCGTTTGCGCCAATGGAGAAAACCTGGATTTTGAAGCCGCCTCTGGCTGTGCCGGTGTGCTTTGCCGTTACCGCTACGTCAAACGCCACCTCATCTGGGGCACTAAATGCGTACTCGCCAGTTCCGTGAGCTGACGACACTCGAGCATCAGATTGAGCATCGGCGATGCCGCTCATAATTGCCTTGAGAGTACTCGTGACGAATAGCTGAAGCTCGTTAACTTCGACTTGGTCCCCGTCAGCCATCAAACAAACTCCCCTTGTTGCCACACCTCTAAACGCCTCAATAAACCCGCGCCTTGGGCTTAATATACTCGATCTCGTCGGTGAGCGTATAGTCATGCACCGGGCGGTAGTCGATCTTCACGCCTGTGCCTTCGCGCCATGCCAATGTGTGTTTCATCCACTCTGCATCGTTCCGGTCCGGGAATGACTCATGCATATGCGCGCCGCGTGACTCATGGCGGTTGCTGGCGCTGTGCATCGTCACCACTGCCTGCGGGAGCATGTTGTCGAGTTCCAAAGTCTCGATCAGGTCGGTGTTCCAGATCATGCTGCGGTCCGAAACCTGCACATCGGCAATTCGCGCGGCGACTTTGTCGATGAGGGTCTTGCCTTCGTCGAGCAGTTCGTTGTCGCGGAAAACGGCGGCGTGTTTCTGCATTGTGCGCTGCATGTCGAGGCGGATTTCGGCGGTCTTTGACCCACCCGACGCATGGCGGAATTTGTCGACGCGGCCGAGTGCCATTTCTTCGCTGCCCTTGGGCAGTGGCTTGTGCGCGGTGCCCGGCGTGATGATCTCGGCAAGGCGCTTACCGGTCGCGCGGCCGAAAACGACGAGGTCGATGAGGCTGTTCGAGCCGAGGCGGTTCGCGCCGTGGACGCTGACGCACGCCGCTTCGCCAATCGCGAACAGGCCGGGGACGACGCTGTCGGGGTTGCCGTCCTTCAGCGTCACGACTTCGCCATGATAATTACAGGGGATGCCACCCATGTTGTAATGCACTGTCGGGGTGACGGGGAGCGGCTGGCGGGTGAGATCGACGCCCGCAAAAATCTTGCCGGTTTCCGTAATGCCGGGGAGGCGCTCGGCGAGGACGGCGGGGTCGATATGATCGAGGTGGAGGTAGATATGGTCCTTATGCGGGCCGACGCCGCGGCCTTCACGG
>JANNWD010000642.1:0-2176 GCA_031408315.1 Bacteroidota bacterium | reverse complement strand
GTTGGGTTTTCCCCACAAAACAAAACAGAAATTTTGAGTTATTGAGTTGCTCATTTTTTATTTAGGGAGGGGGATTTTTTGTAAAGGGCATAAAAAAAGGCTATTAATTAGCCTTTAAAATATTGATTATAAATATATTAGTTAAAATTATCTTCATTTAAATGCACTTTTGTCATTTCGTAAAAATGATTTTGGAGTTGATGTAGTTTTATAGGTTGTTGAATATGTCTTTTTTCATCTCTATACCAAATTTCCATTTTTTCAAAATTACCTACACCTGGTGTTACCATTCTAAAAGCACCTTTCATATATTTTATAGTGCCATCGTCGTTGGCTTGCTGTGTAAATTTTAATCTTAGTAACTGTTCATCACTAATATCTACAGCACTTAATTCTGCTGGTTGAAACCAAAATTCTTGTACCCCATTATTAATACATACATCTTGTGCCGATGGCATAAGGCCTGTAACCATTCCTATTTGTTTATTACCATCAAAATCGGCAATAACATAATCACCTTTTTTTATTTCATTAAATTTTAGCATAAGCAATTTTTTTTAGTGAAAGCAATTTAATGAAAAATGAATAATTAATGATGAATATTTTTTATGGCAATTTTTATGAGATTTAAATTGATAAAGAGGATTTGGTATTTCTGTTAAATTAATTATTTGAACTTATCGTAAAAAAATACCATTTCGATTTATAGAGGTAAGAAACACACTCAAAATTTATTTACCTTCTAACAAAACTTCATGTTGTTGAAATGATACATTGTTGGTAGTATCAATATTGGATAATTTTTTTCGATAGTTTTTAAAAAGGCTTTGCCAACGTAATTGTAACACACCTAAAACGCCTTCTTTTATAATTCCTTTATTCATTTTACTTGCACCAAGTGTTCTGTCTTTAAACGTAATAGGTACTTCTTTAATTTTAAAGCCAAGTTTCCAAGCTGCAAATTTCATTTCTATTTGAAAAGCGTAGCCTACAAAATTTATATTATCAAAATTTATAGCTTCTAACACTTCTCTTTTATAGCAAACAAACCCTGCGGTTGGGTCTTTTATGGGCATCCAAGTTATAATACGAGTGTATAAAGATGCTCCTTTTGAAAGGGCTATACGATTGGCTGACCAGTTTTGCACAGCTCCTCCTTTTACATAGCGGCTACCAACAGCAACCCCTGCCCCATTTGTACATGCTATAAAAAGATTTTCTAAATCGGCTGGGTTATGGCTAAAATCAGCATCCATTTCAAACACATAATTGTACCCCTTTTGCATAGCCCATTTAAAACCATGTATGTATGCTGTACCCAAGCCTTGTTTACCTTTTCTTTCTTCTAAAAAAAGTTGATTAGGGTATTTTGCAAAAAGTGATTTTACAATATTTGCAGTGCCATCTGGAGAGTTATCATCGATGATTAAAATATGATACTGCTGCTGCAAATTAATTACAGCGGCAATTATTGCTTCAATATTTTCTTTTTCGTTGTAAGTAGGTATAATAACTAGTTTGCTCAATACAGTACAATTTGTATTTCAAATTTACAATAATTATTTGTTTGACAACACTATCACTTATCTACATTTATTATTTAATTCTTTTTTAACAACGTACGGTTGTAAATTTCTGTTAGCTTTTGTTTGGTATGCAAAGGAAAATCTCCTTTCATTATCCAATCATAGTAGCTAGGCTCTGCTTTAATTACAGCTGAAACGCTTCTTCCTTTGTGTTTACCAAAATTAAAAACCTCTACTCCTTTATCATCAAAACTAAACCTACGGGCATAGTCTACAATTTTATCTTCGCCAATTACGCTTAAAACACTTTCAACAGTGTTGCCCAATTGTGTGTACCTCTCTAATTGTGCTACAAAAACATCAATTGTAGCAGCAATATCAGCTTCTGCACTGTGAGCATTTACCAACTCTTTTTGGCAATAAAACTTATAAGCAGCTGTAAGTGTACGTGGCTCCATATTGTAAAAAATATGTTGCACATCTACCATTTTACGGGTGCTTAAATCTACTTCTAAACCAGCTCGTAAAAACTCTTCCATTAAAATAGGAATATCAAATCGGTTGCTGTTATAACCACCTAAATCACATCCATCAATAAATATTTTTACTTCGTTAGCTGCTTGTTTAAATGTTGGTGCATCTTTTACCAT
>JANNWD010000641.1:0-3059 GCA_031408315.1 Bacteroidota bacterium | reverse complement strand
TACCTCGCTATGCGTGAAGCCCATTTGTATCGACGCGCGTCGCCACCCGGACGCAAAGCGGCAGCTGTTTCCCGTTGCGCAGCCATTCCCATGTGATGGTCTGGGTATTGCCGCCGGCATCGAACACAGTGCGGGCGCGCTCGGTTTCGTCCTTTAGCATCCACGTCCGGTCGTCGACAGAAAGACCATAATGGCGATAGAACCCGTGGTTCTCGAATGTCCGGGCGAAGTGGCCGCGATTGCCAGGCTCAAGACCAAAGACGCTGAGCGTGCCGAAGGGCCATCACCGCCGCAGGCATGCAGCGTCAATCCACGCGAGCCAGTTTTTCAGCACTTTGAGTGGCGGAAGTGAACGCCGTCTCTTTCGCTTCGTCTTCGGCTTCCATCGTTTTCGGGTTGTGCTGCCACAGGCCCAGAACCGAGCCTGTCGGATCCTGAATGACGCTGAACGAGCCCATGTCCGGCATCTCGGTAACGTCCTTCATGACCTTACCGCCCAACGATTTTGCTTTGTCAGTCGATGCGCCAACATCATCCACGAGTACGTAGGGAATCCAGCCGACAGGACCGTTTGCAACCTGCTTCATGATTCCCCCACCGGTGCCTTCGCCCACTTTAATCACAGTATAGGGATCATCGGATACGGGAGCGTTGGGCATGCCTTCCAACTGCCATTGGAACAGCTTTCCATAGAAGGCATTTGCCTTGTCCGGATCAGGGCTGTTCAGTTCGACGTATATGAAGGGGTTCATCTTTCGTCTCCTTGTTGGATTAGCGATCAGCCGCGCCGCGCTGCCTCAATCGCGGCGACGTCAATTTTTTTCATGGTGATCATAGCAGCAAATGCGCGCTGTGCTTCGTCGCCTCCTGCCGCCATCGCTTCAGTCAGCACGCGCGGGGTTATTTGCCAGGAGATCCCCCACTTGTCCTTGCACCAGCCGCAATCGCTTTCCAGCCCGCCATTACCGATGATGGCGTTCCAGTATTGGTCGGTTTCCGCCTGATTTTCAGTCTCGATTTGAAACGAAAACGCCTCGCTGTGCTTGAACATCGGTCCACCATTTATTCCGATGCAGGCGACGCCTGCGACAGTGAACTCGACCGTGAGCACATCGCCTTTCTTGCCGCCTGGATAATCACCGGGCGCCTGCCGCACGTCACCCAACTCACTGTCAGGAAACGTCTCGGCATAAAAACTCGCCGCAGCTTCGGCGTCGTTGTCATACCAAAGGCAGATCGTGTTCTTGGCCATCGTTTGTCCTTTTCAATCCCCGTATTCCAACTTCGGATACCAATCGGTCCCGCGTCCATCAGGCGACAGGTCGAGAATGTTCCACAGCGGCATCGGGTCGGGTGCGCCGTGCGGATCTTGACCGGGATCCGCGGTTTCGCCGGACTCGCCTGCCCAGAAATGGAAGACTTTGCCGTCCTCCCGCTTCCAGACATCGAGCGCTGGCCATTCGCTGCGGTCAGGGGCCAGCCCTCTGTAATCGGTCGGAAAGTCGTCGCCAACGCATTGGTAGAATTTGAGGTTTCGCCAACCCCGCTCGCGGGCGAACGCAAGCTGACGGGCAACCGGCGAGCGCCCGATAACCGCGAGCGCGATACGCTGCTCTAGATCGACGGCGGGAATGTCCAGCGATCCGAGTAGCCCCGTACACATTGGGCACGGGCGCTCGCGTTCGGGTCCGTACATCCAGAAATAAGTGACGAGCGTGCCATGCTCACCGAACATGTCGGTCAGGCCAACCGTCTTTCCCTGCTCGTTGAGAAATTGATAAGCCCCAGCCTCTCCGCCCATCGGCAGCGCTCGACGTTGTGCCGCGACGCGCTCGATATGGCGGCGGAGCTCGATCTCTTCAACAAGCAACGATGTTCGCGCCTTGCGGTATTCCGCGCTGTCATTGGGATAGGGTTTGGCCGACTGGTGAGCCAACCTGATGGCAGGTATCAAGCGGTCGAGGATTGAGGTGTCGGACATTTTCGGTTCCTCCAAGTCAGGGAACGACAAATTTCGCGGCGCGGATTTAGCTTGGGTGCTGCGTCTACAACACAGAAGGCAAAAGTTGCCGAGCATATCTCTTATATGGTCAACCAGCTGTGCGACGCGTAGTTCCGCTTTTGATGCGACTTGGCAATCAATCTGAGCCAGCGACCGCTTTTAAGCATCGACATGCATCCGGAAAGTGTCCGCAATGTCATCGTGAGCGATGTCTGCTTTAGCGGCTTAATTCGATGACGCTCGCGATCCGAGCTGCGATTTGCTCTGGAGCCAGAATGAAATCGATGCAGCCGCTGGCAATTGCGCTGCAGGGCATGTCGGGCTGGCCCGCGGAGCCCGGCAACTGCGCGATAGTCGTTCCCCCGACGTCGCGGATATCGCACAGGGCGTCAGCCCCGTCACCGTCGTAACCAGACACGATTACCGCAATCAGCCTGCCATGCCAGTGCTGGGTTAGTGAGCGGAGAAAGACCGTTATCACGTCGGGCCATCCTCTTGGCTTGGAAATGGGCTTCAGGCGAAATTCGCCGTTCAGGACGTGCAAGTCTCGCTGCGGTGGAATGATGAACACACAGTTAGGACGGACATCGAGGCCTTCGGCAATGAGTTCGACGGGCATATCGGTGTAGTTCGGCAAAATTTCGTGCAGCAGTGTTGATACTGTGCGCAGATGGTTTACGATGACGACCGCTGCGCCGAGATCGGACGGCAAATTCTCGAGCAAACGCTTATAGGCGTCGAGGCCACCCGCCGACCCGCCTATGCAAACGATCGGCACTTTCTGCGCAATCATGGGGCGAACGCTTTTCTCTAGGTTACCTCGAAATGAGCATGATCAGACTAGCAGCAGGCGAGTGACAAGAGGAGCCGCGGAATCTACTCACATCGACGTATCCATTGTATCGTTATCGAAGAAGCGGTGGCAGGGCGGACCGCCGCAGCGGTGGCGATGGTACCTGACGCCCGCTATCAAATCGCTGGCAGCAGCTGTTCTGCAAAACCCCATCCCGCCAACCCTTTACTCCGCGCACGGGTGAGGAGGCGGGCGGCGTCGCCG
>JANNWD010000640.1:0-1505 GCA_031408315.1 Bacteroidota bacterium | reverse complement strand
TAGAGGTTTTTAAAAACGAACGCTGCGTGGGCGATTTTGCCCTCAACGTCGCCAATCCCCTCACCGCCGACTATTTTTACCAAAACTATAACTTCGATCGCCTGACAGCCTCCTACGACCTAAATATCGACCAATTAACCGCCCTGATCCGCAACTGTCCCCGCGATTGGTTTGAAGTCACCGTCCACCAACACATGCCCATGTTCCACATGGAACATTGCGTCTTTTGCGCCTTCTTATCCGCAGGTACCGACTATACCAATTGCGGTCGCCCCTGCGACAAACATCAAGTTAAATTGAGAGATCGAGTCGGCACCGAACACATCCTCCACGCCGATGCAGGTTGTCGCAATACCGTCTACAATGGTGTCGCCCAAACTGGCGCGGAATATATCCACCGTTTAATCGAATTAGGTGTCTACAATTTCCGGTTAGAATTCGTCAATGAAACCCCCGCAGAAGTCAGCCAAACGATCGCTTATTATCAACAATTATTAGGCGGTCAAATTAGCGGTGCCGAATTGTGGAAAGGTTTAAAACTAAGCAACCAATTAGGCGTAACACGCGGCTCATTAGGAGTGCAAGATCGGGAATAATTTCTCAAGATATTCGTGTCAGAGTTCAGAGTAGATATAATGGTAATTATCCAGGTGAAGTAAGGGAAATGCCCTATGACAATCGCCACGACCAAGCGCATCGCGATCGAGGAATATCTTACCTATCAAGATGGCACAGATACTCGCTACGAGCTGGTGGATGGGGAGTTGATTCGCATGTCACTAGGAGCGGGCGAACATGGCGACATTAGTGAATTCCTCAACGATCGATTTAAGACTGAAATTAAGCGGTTAGGGTTAGATTGGGTTGCTAAAGACATGAAGATTGCGATTCAATCGCCTAGAGGCACCCGCTGGGAGACGGCTAGAATACCAGACGTAGTGGTGCTACCCTTAGAACAATGGAATGGCTTAAAAAAAAGAGAGTCTTTAATTCCATTAAATGAACCGCCACCATTATTGGTAGTAGAAGTGGTGAGTCCTTCGACAGTAACGGTAGACTATCGCGCAAAACATAGCGAATATGCAGTCTTAGATATTCCTGAATATTGGATTGTCGATCCGATCGATCTCAAAGTAACTGTTTGCATACTCAAAGATGGAGCCTACAATAATGTCATATTTATCGGCGATCTCACGATTGTTTCGCCGACGTTTCCAGAGCTAGAATTTACAGCAATTGAAGTGCTAAATGCCGGAACATAAATTCCATCAAGTTAGGAACAATAAATGTATGATAACAAGTGCAAATGTTGACTTCTACTATGCGATCGGTAGCCGTTATTCATATTTGGCATCTACGCAAATTGACGATCTCATAACAAAAACTGGATGTCAAATAGCATGGCATCCAATTAACAGCGTGAGGCTAATTTCTCAGCGTAAAAATAATCCATTTGCCGACAAACCGTTCGGACAATACGCATGGAATTATCGCGAACTCGATGC
>JANNWD010000639.1:0-1610 GCA_031408315.1 Bacteroidota bacterium | reverse complement strand
CAAAAAAAGCGGTTATAAAAATTTTCATATAATTTATTTAAACTTAATTATTTATGCAATTTCCCCTGTTTTTTTGGTACAAACTATCACCAATAAAGGTGAGTAATAAAGATTTGTTTCTCTAAATATAAACCATTTTTTATTCTATTAACTAGCTTATTCACCTTTTAAAGTATCAATTTTATAAAGCCATCTTTTTCTCCGATATTTGCTTAATAATTACTTATGGCGGTGGCTTTGTTGTTCAATAAAAATATATAGTACAAGAGCGATTCATTTTTATCTCTTTTACTAAAAGAAATAAAGATGAATAAACAACTGTTGCCACTAAGGCTTAATTAATAATCTATAGCTTGGCTAACAAAAAAACTACGATAATTTATTTATGAAAGATTTTCAGTACATCACAAATTCTCACCCAAGTTATATCGAAGGTTTATATCAAGATTTTGTAAAAGACCCTAATAGTGTAGAGCTTGAAATGCGTAAGTTTTTTGAGGGTTTTGATTTTGCGGTTGGACAACAAGCAATAGGCAACAAGCAAGAGGCAATAGGCAATGGGCAGTTAAATTCTACTCACCAATCACCACTCACCACTGACGGGGTTGATTGGATGAGTGAAATACGGGTGTACCGAATGATTTTGGGCTACAGAAATAAAGGACATTTATTGGCAGATACTAACCCTGTTCGTAAACGTAAGGATAGAGGAGCTAATTTAGAGTTATCTTTTTTTGGCTTTACCGAAGCCGATTTAGATAAAACTTTTGCAGCAGGTAATTTACTTGGCTTGGGTGCAACTACGTTAAAAAATATTATTACACATTTAGAAAAATGTTACGCCAGCCATTGTGGAGTAGAATTTAAATATATTAGCGATCAAAAAAAGATTGATTGGCTAACCAATGCTATTGAGAAAAGTATGCTACAGCCCGTTGGGCTAGATAAGAAAAAACGCATTCTTCAAAAATTGAATGAAGGTGTAATGTTTGAAAAGTTTTTACACACAAAATATATTGGGCAAAAACGCTTTAGCTTGGAAGGTGGCGAAACAACTATTGCTGCTTTGGATGCTATTATAAACACCAGCCAAGCCAATGGGGTAGAGGAAGTTGTAATTGGTATGGCACACCGTGGCAGATTAAATATATTGGCCAATATTATGGGCAAAACATACGAACAAATTTTTAGTGAGTTTGAAGGTACAAGTACGCCAGATACAACTATGGGCAGCGGCGATGTAAAATATCACTTAGGTTTTAGTAGTGTGGTTGATACTGCCAATGGCGGAAAAATTAATTTAAAACTTTGTCCAAATCCTAGCCATTTGGAAGCTGTAGACCCTGTGGTTATTGGTTTTTCCCGTAGTAAAGCCGATGTTTTATACGATAGTGATTACGATAAAATTTTACCTATAATTATTCATGGTGATGCCTCTGTTGCTGGGCAAGGAATTGTTTACGAAGTTTTACAAATGAGTGGGCTAAAAGGATACCAAACTGGTGGTACAATTCATTTTGTAATTAATAATCAAATAGGTTTTACCACTGATTTTGATGATGCCAGAACATCGGATTATTGTACAAGCATTGCAGCTATGGTACAAGCAC
>JANNWD010000638.1:0-2338 GCA_031408315.1 Bacteroidota bacterium | reverse complement strand
CCGAGAGCAGCTTTTCCGCGAAGGTATGTTGTTGGCGCGAGCGGAAGCGGGCGTAGAGCGCGGTCGATAACACATCAGCCGGAACCGCCTCTTCGATAGACGCCTCGATGGTCCAGCGGCCCTCTCCCGAATCTGCGACATAGCCAGAGAATTTTTCCAGCAGCGGATCTGTCACCAGCGCCGCCGCACCAAGATCGAGCAGCCATGACGACACCACACTGCCGCGCCGCCAGACCTCGGCGATATCCGGTAAATCCAGGGTGAAGCGCTCATTTTCCTGCAGCTCTTTCGAATCCTTGTTGCGCAGGATATCGAAGCCTTCAGCATAGGCCTGCATCAACCCGTATTCGATGCCGTTGTGCACCATCTTGACGAAGTGTCCGGCACCTGAGGGGCCCGCGTGAATGTAACCACGCTCAGCGCGCTGGTCTCTGTTCTCGCGGCCCGGCGTGCGCGCGGCCGTACCCATGCCAGGCGCCAGTGCTGCGAAGATCGGATCGAGATAATCCACAGCATCCTTCGCACCGCCGATCATCATGCAATAGCCACGCTCAAGACCCCAGACACCGCCGGATGTGCCGCAGTCCACATAGCGGATTCCCTTTGTAGCCAGTGCCAGGGCGCGGCGGATGTCGTCTTTGTAAAATGTGTTGCCACCGTCGATGATGAAGTCGTCAGCCGTCAACAGCCCGCCAAGACTTTCGACTGTCGCTTCAGTGATCGGGCCAGCAGGCAGCATGACCCACACCACCCTTGGCTTTTGCCCTAGGGCATTTCCCAATTCTTGAAGTGAGCCAACGGCAGTGGCCCCGTCCTTCACAAGTCCATCGCGTGTGGTGGCGTCCTTGTCATACACCACGCAATGATGTCCCGCTCGCATCAATCGACGCGCGATTCCGCCGCCCATGCGACCCAGTCCGATGATGCCAATATTCATGTGGTTTTTCTCCTTGCTCAAGTTTCATGTCGGATAGTTTGCGAGCCAGCCTCCCGCAAATCCCGAGCGGCGTAGACCGTTGCGGATGTGGGGGCATCCACGCATCAACCGCCACAACTGGTCGCTGCGATAATTTTCGATCATCAATACGGTGGGTCCGATGTTGAGGCCGAAGTGCCATGGTGAGACCCACCAGCCGAATGAATTGCCAGGCTCGCCCGGATGGGTTGGGTTGAACGCGGCCTTGAAGCCATAGGCGTTGGACTCTTTCAGCTTGGCTTGATGAATGCAGTAGCTGATCGCGGGCAGAACGATCTCTGGCGCAAAAGGGAGACTCGCAACAACAGCCCAAGGCGCCAGCGTACCGTCATCGGGACCATAGGGAACGCCACGTGCGAGGTAATCAAAAAAGCTGCGTTCGACGCCTTCTAGTTTTTGTGTTTCAGGCCCCGGCCCTTCGCTGGCTGTGATCCCCCAGCAGTGTTCACCATAGCCCGCGAATTTGCGCGGGTTCTCAATCGCATAGCGCTGCTGCACATAGGTGGCGCGTCTGCTGTTCTCGAAGTAGTCAATGCCCTTGTCACGCATGAACGCATCCTGGATGCCGCGAAAATCGATCCAGACGTGGGAAAGTTGGTGTGTGAAAAGTGACCCTGCGTACAGATAGTTAAAGCCATAGCAATGATCCCAGCGATAGGTGGACAGCCACGCGTCATAACTCTCTTTCGGCAAGGGATGGGTGGGAGAGGCAAGGCCTAGAATATAGAGCAGCAGCGCCTCGTCATAACCTTCCCAGCGGTAGCTTATAAACCCGCTTTCGGGCCGCCAGCCATGCGTCACCGTAGCTTCGCCGTTCTGCGCCCATGCCCAATCGGCACGGCGATAGAGCACGTCGACAAGGACACGGATCTCCTTTTCTGCAGCGTTCTCACCATCAAAATATGCCCCAGCTGCCAGAGCACCGGCGATTAAGAACGTACTGTCAATCGTCGATAGTTCGCAGTCCCATGCGCGCCGACCGGTCTGCATGTCAAGAAAGTGATAATAGAAGCCCTTGTAGCCCGTCGCATCCGGCTCCGGCCCCTGAGGGCTGTTCCAAAAGAAGCGCAAGGTCGTCAACGTGCGTTCCACTGCGGCGCGGCGCGTCCAAAATCCGCGCTCCACGCCAACCGGATAAGCGGCAAGTGCCAAACCAGTGGCAGCGATGCTGGCAGGCCAGCCGACAGCAGTTTTGTCGATGATCAGTCCATTGGCGGGGTTTGCCTCATGGATGAAGTAAGCGAAGGATTCGCGTTGCAACTGCTCAAGTTCTGCGCCCGTGGCGGTCATGCTTGCGGCCGCCTCGCCCGGTACCGCAGCAATGCAAAGCTGAACATTGGGACGACGATCCATTGCAACAAC
>JANNWD010000637.1:0-3195 GCA_031408315.1 Bacteroidota bacterium | reverse complement strand
ATTATTAAAGAGCAGGTAAAAAATGTAAATAGCAATAACGAAAAAAGTATAGAAGCCATGCATCAATTAAAAGAGCAAGCTAAAATGATGAAAGAGGCTTTACTACAAGGCAAACTAAACGATATTGGCGAAATTTTAGATTATGGCTTTCAACAAAAAAGATTAATGGCAGCAAATATTAGCAATGCTTCTATCGAAGCTATTTATGATGCTGCAAAAAATGCAGGGGCAACTGGTGGTAAAATTAGTGGTGCAGGTGGAGGCGGTTTTATGATTTTTTATTGCCCTAATAATACAAGATATGCTGTTATAAATGCACTAAATAATTTTGGTGGTGAGGTAAAAAAATATCAGTTTACAAAATTTGGATTAACAAGTTGGACGGTATAGTTTTAAAACTATAAAAATGAAAGAAAACTTTATCTTTAAACAATGGTTTCTTACCCTAACATTAGCACCTTTTATTCCAAGCATATACAAGTTATTGGGTGGCAATATTTCTGGAGAAGTAATTGAATTAACAGAAATTTATCTTGTTGTATTTATTATGTCATTTTTTTTCTCTATCCCCACATTAGCCGCTTGTATATCATATTTTAGGTTTTTAAAAAGAAATAAAGTAAAGCCAATCTTATCAAAGGTAATTTTAATAATGACTTCAGTTTTAGGAATTATCCTGTCATTTTTATTAATTGGTGGCTCAATATCGGATTTGTTAATAATTTGCTATTCAATCTCCGCATTTTTTTCTGGGCTTATATTCAAAATAAAGTAAGGTTACTCCACAATATACATTGCTAAAATTATTACATAACTTTACAACAATTAATTTACAAAAATGCAGCAAAAAATTAAAGACATAATTCAATCTTCTATACAAGTAAAACAACAGCTTTTACAAAATGAGAAGCTGATAAAAACTATAGAAACTTGTGTAGATATTTTAGTAACCGCATTTAAGAATGGTAATAAAGTTTTATTTTGTGGCAATGGTGGTAGTGCTGCCGATGCTCAACATTTAGCGGCAGAATTTAGTGGCCGTTTTTACACTGATAGAGATGCTTTGCCGGCTGAGGCTTTACATTGTAACACATCCTACATTACAGCAGTAGCAAACGATTATAGTTACGATGTTATTTATAGTAGAATGGTAAAAGGCATTGGTAATAAAGGTGATGTATTAATTGGCTTATCTACCAGTGGTAATAGCAAAAATATTATTAACGCTTTTGATATGGCAAAAGAAAAGCAAATGATAACAATTGGTTTTACTGGCGAAACTGGCGGTAAAATAAAGAATAATAGCGATTATTTAATTAATGTACCATCAACCGATACACCACGTATTCAAGAAAGCCATATAACAGTTGGGCATATAATTTGCCAATTGGTGGAAGAAAAATATTTTGCTAACTAATGGAAGCAATAATTTTAGCAGGCGGTTTAGGCACAAGGCTACGTAGTGTACTTGCTAATGTACCTAAGTGTATGGCAATAGTTGCTGAAAAGCCTTTTCTGTACTACGTTATAACCTATTTGCAAAAGCAAGGAGTAACAAAATTTGTTTTTGCATTAGGGTATATGAGTACTGTTATTGAAAATTATTTGATAAAAGAATTTCCAAATTTAGAATATCAATTAAGTGTAGAGTATGAACCATTAGGAACTGGTGGGGGCATTTATTTAGCTTGTCAAAAAGCTACATTAAAAAATGTACTTATTGTAAATGGCGATACCTTATTTAATATTGATATTAATAGTTTGCAAACTTTACATATAACAAAAAATGCCGATTGTACTTTGGCATTAAAACCAATGAATAATTTTGATAGATATGGCGTTGTAGAAACGGATAGTAATTCTATAATTACTTCTTTTAAAGAAAAAAAATATTATGAAAAGGGATTGATAAATGGCGGATGTTATGTGTTAAATGTCGGTTCTCTTCTTGCCAAAAAATTTACCCAAAAATTTAGTTTTGAAAAAGACTATTTAGAAGGATATATTGAGGGTAATAAATTTTTTGGACAAGTACAAAATGAATATTTTATTGATATTGGCATACCACAAGATTTTGAGAAAGCACAAACCGAATTAATACAATTTAAATAATGGCAGTCGATTTAACCAAAATAGACAAAACGTGGACACTCTTTTTAGACAGAGATGGTGTTATAAACCACGAAAAACATTTAGACTACATTCATACTTGGAGTGAGTTTAGTTTTTATGATGGCGTTAAAGAAGCTATTGCCATCTTTACAAAAAAATTAAAACATATTGTTGTTGTTACTAATCAAAAAGGCGTAGGTAAAGGCTTAACTAAACTGGAGGATTTAAATACTATTCATAAAAATATGATTGGCGAATGTGCTGTAGCTGGAGGAATTATTGATGCTGTTTATTATTGTCCAGATTTAGATAATGATAGCCCCAACAGAAAACCCAATACTGGAATGGGTTTGCAGGCTGCAAGAGATTTTCCAAACATAAATTTAAAAAAAGCAATTATGGTTGGCAATACCATAAGCGATATGGAATTTGGAAGAAATTTGGGTGTCCACACTATTTTTTTACCAACTACAAGACCAGAAGTTGATTTAAAAGATATTAGAATAGATATGGTATTTAGTTCGTTGATAGAATTTGCAGAAAACTTAAACCGCAAAGATGCTAATACGCTAAAATAAATTTGCTATTAACTCCATAACACATAGTTGAATCATTAAAGCTTTGCGGCTTTGGCCTTTGCGGTTTAATTAATGTTTACCTTTCGTTAAAATTCATCCTATCTCCTATTTTTGCACCTAATTTGTTAATGAATTAACTAAATTTATAGCATGAAGAAATTTGCATTTCTATATATCGTATTTATTCCAATTATTTTGAATGCTCAACAACGCATTTCAAATGCAGATTACAAAGCTTTACAACAGCAACAAGTATTACTAAAACCTACAGCGGTAAAAATTATACAAGGCATTACATCTAAAGATAGATTTATGGCAGATAGTCTTTTTACAAGGCAATTTGTAACTGCCCTTAAAACAAAAAATTCGTTTTACTTTCCGTTTGATTCGTTGGAGACGGTAAGCAGATTATATGCACCCGATAGCAGTTTTAAAATTTTTACTTGGCAAATGATGATAAACGACAACGTTATTCGCCAACATGGTGCTATACAAATGCGTACGT
>JANNWD010000636.1:0-5590 GCA_031408315.1 Bacteroidota bacterium | reverse complement strand
GTGATAGTGGTTTTAAAATTAACATCAGCAGTACCCCCTAAGCTTTGCTCTGCTTTTACATTATTAAGTTCAACTACATTTTTGTATTGTAGTGCCTCGGTTTGCTCCGTAAAAATAGTGGGTAGTTTATAACCTAACCCTGCTCCTACTCTTGAAGTAATATTATCAGTTATTTTAAACAAAGCAGAAAAACGAGGTAAAACAAATACCTGATTTTTTGAGAAATTTACATTTTTGTATGTAGCATTATCAATACGTAAACCAGTTTCAATTATTATTTTTTCAGAAGCATCCCAAGTATCTTGTACATACAAACCTGAGGTAAATGCTTGTGTACTCTGGTTAATAGAACCAATATTTGCCTTTTGCTTAAACTTATCAAATACTGTATTCAATCCAGCAATAATGTTGTGGTTTTTTTTAGAAAATGAATAGCTTACCTCTGTAAATAAATTAGTATTCAACCCACTAAAAATAAAAGAGGGAATGGCTATTTCCCTTTCAAATAAACTTATACTCTGCTTAATTTTTAACGTACTATTATTTTTAAATTTGGTGTCAAACTCTACTGTAGTGGTATTACGAGTAGTACTATTTTTTTCAAAATATACATTATTAACCCCTGGGTTTCCTTTAATAACTTTTACATCGCCCCCTTCATTTTTTCCTTTAGTAAAACTATTGCCAATGAGTAAGGTTGTATTCTCTTTTACATAAAAAAATAGTTTGGGGTGAAATGTAAAATTACTGCTTTTAGGAATTTCGGTAAAGCCATCATTATCCACATCATATACTTTTGTAAAATTGGCAGCCGCTAATACACTATATCCTATTTTATTTTTACGATGTGCTACAAAGGCTGCAATATTTGTTTGCCCAATATTAGATTGGTTTATAATTACATCTCCCTGAAATTTTTCTTTGGGTGTTTTGCTTACAAAATTTACTACCCCTGCAATAGCACCGCCACCATACAAAGTAGAAGCTGGACCTTTAATTATTTCAACTTGCTTTAAATCTAATGGGGGGATTTCTAAAATACTTAGCCCATTTGCAAAATTACCAAAATTAGGATAGGCATCTTTTAGTAATTGAGTATATCTACCATCTAATCCCTGTACTCTTATACTGGCATTGCCTGTAGTAGCACTAGTTTGCTGTACTTGTAAGCCTGTGCTTTCATGCAATAGCATACTTACATTTGCTGGTCTCATATTATTTTTTTCATCAAGCTCTTCCCCATCAATTGTTTCTACTCTTGTAGGTGTATTTTTTATAGTACGGCTGCTACGAGTACTTTGTATAATCACTTCTTCCTCCTCTTCTTCTTCAATATTTAAATACACGAAAAAGCTATCGGTATTATTTAAAGGAAAAGTTAGTGTATCGGTCTGATTTTGATACCCCACATTGGTTACTTGCAGTATTTGCCTACCGCTATTTACAGATAAGAAAGTTAATACCCCATTTGCATTTGTTGATTTTTGAAAAGTGGTGTTTTGGATATTTACATTTGCACCATTTATAGGTTGCTGGGTAATGGCATCCTTTACCACTACTACTATATTATTTTGTGCTTTGCCGCTACTTATAAAAAATAGCAAACAAAACAACGCATATAATTTATACATTGATAAAATTGTTTAGTTAAAAAATAATTAAAGTGAGACTAACTAAACTTTGGGGGTTGCCAAATTCTATCCAAATAAGAGGAAAGTTGAAATGTATTTTTATAGGTAGATGTATTTTTTAAATAGAAAAATTGATTACTTTTTTCTTCTTTAGCAGAGTAAAACAAATTGGTAATTACTTGCCCACAACATATACAAGTACAAAATGGGGAGCATCTCTCTTCTTCATCTTCATGATTTTGATGCTCAATATCTAAATTTATTGCTAGTGATGTTTTTGTTTTTTCATCATTACACTCTTCTCTATCTCCACAAGGAATAAGTGGTAGTACTAAAATGTATAAGGCGTATATTAAAGTAAAGATTTTCAATACACAAATATATTATATAAACTGAGTTACGACTTATAATAAATAAAAAATGAAGAACTTTTTAGATTTTAATCCTAAATAAGGATATTAGTAATTGTATTAGTCAAACTCATAAACCGCAAAAAATACTATCCTAATTTTTTCTTTACATTTTCTAGTATTTAAGTATCAATCTATTTTTTGAAAATCAAAGCTGATATTTCCTTTATAATGGGTTACATCATTTCGTATGGGCATCTTTTTTTGTACACCATCGTTGTAACAAAAATTAGTAACGAGTATGTTGCCTACTTTTATAGGATAGCTTGCTCCGCTTTGCTTGTACTCTCCATAATAGCTGTTAGTATTCATTGATATAATGTATTCAATATCTTTATATACTTTAAGTTGTTTTATTGGGAAAGTAAATTGCTTATCAGCTACCGATACATTTACTTCTTCATTTACTAATTTATTTACTCTTTCTTTATCCCAAATGGTTACGGGTAAATTTTGCCGTACTGCTGGAATTTTTACAGTTATGGCTGTAATAATGCCATTGCATAATGGTTTAAAACTAAAACCAACTTCATCGCTTGGTACTGCTATTTCGCTACTTTTGCCATTCATTTTATACCCTGCTCCTTTTAGGTAACCTGCCAACGGGTTTTCTATTGGGTAAGCTGATGTTATATCTTTAATTTTTATATTCTCTACTCTTGAGCTTTGTGGTGCTATGTTTTTGCGACCGCAACTTACAACTATGCCAATTATTAATACAGATAATATTATTTTTTTCATTTAATTTTTTTTATTGATACTCAAAACTTAGATCTCCGTAATAAGATGCAGGTACAGTGTTGGTAGGATACGCCCTTAAATTTATATTGGATAAACGAATTTCATTGTGCGATAAAATTTTTAAGTTGGTAAAATTTATTGGATAAGTGACATCAGTAGCATCTGTTCTTTTTCTTTTATAAATACCTGTTGTAAGTGCAATCGAAAGGCAATATTTTTGATTTTTTTGTAAACTAATTAAAATGTTGGGAGTATATGTAAATGCAACGTTGGCGTCTGTATGAGTGTTGGTGTACGATGTAATTGGTTGCATTGTAGTAGCATTCCACAATATTATTTTAAAATTTGGAGCAATAGCAGGCAGTTTCAAATAAAATCTACTTAATGTTAAATCAACTAAAGGCTCAAATACAATGCCCCGTTCAAAAATTTCGGCACCTCCTACAAAATCAAATACCGTTTGATCAAACCCAGTTTGTTTTAAATATCCTGCTAAGGAATATGGTTCTAGCGGTGCAGGCACATCTTCATTCTTTTTTTTGCAAGCAATAAAGCAGGCGGCAATGGTAAGGTATAAAAATATTTTTTTCATATTTTTTGTTTATTTTTTATTGAAAGTTGAAACTTACATCGCCGTAATAACTGTCGGTAATTGGGATACTTGGGAAGGTTCTCAGGTTTGGTGTACTTGGCGGAGCTTCACTAAGAGCCAAAATTTTTATATCATTAAAAATAACAGGGAAATTTGCATCAGAACGATCATTTCTCTCGTTTCTAAATATTGTAGAATTTGGTGAAAGTAAATAAGAAATACAATAGGTTTTATTCTTAACCAAAGTAGTGGGTGTAGGAAGTGTGAAAATAGCTTCGCTGTTTAAGCTTGTATAATTACAAACTTGAGATAGAATTGGTTGCTGTGTAGCTACATCCCATAATAGTATTTTATAGTTATTATTAACAGAGGGCAATCTTATTTTAAATGCTGTTAAACTACCTTCTTTTAAAGGCTTAAACAAAATGCCAATTTCAAAACTCATATTACTAGGGTTGTTCTCTGTTACTACTTTTTGGTTAAAACCCGTTTTTTTTAAAAACCCTGTTAATGAGTATTGTTCTAAAGGTACTTCATCTGTCTTTTTTTTGCAAGCAATAAAGCAGGCGGCAATGGTAAGGCATAAAAGTATTTTTTTCATTCCATAAATTTTTATTACACAAATATTATTCATTGCAATGGCATTTGAGGGAGGTATTAAGTGTAAGGTGGTTTTGGGTAAGTGTACTGCAGAGTAAGTGTGGTAATTAGAATATTTATAAAAGAAGAAATATATTCTATATCAACTTCACCTATTAGTAGTTCAAGGTTATTTGTATAGATTTAAACAGTCCTACAACTAGTTGTAAACTATTTCCCAAAAAAATGAAGCAAAGAAGGGGTAAAACTTTTACTTGAGATACTTTTTAGTATTGGTAAAGCTAATACGAATTAAATTTTAGTAAATAAGTTTAAAAAATCTTGTTTTCTATTTCTACTTAAAGCTATACTTGAGCCATCTTGCATGATTAGTTCGCCGCCTTCGCCACGTATATATTGCTTTATGTATTTTAGGTTGATGATGTGACTTTTATGTGCTCTAAAAAACAAAGGATTATCTTGTAATACCTCTTCGAAAATTGACATTGTTTTGCTTGCAGTATGTTTTACTTTATCGTTCATCATTATGTGGGTGTAACAACTATCTGCTTCTAGGTACATAATATCATTTAGCTTTACAAATTGCAAACCCTTGCTAGTGGCTAGTGCTATCGTATCTTGCATTATACCATTGTTAAACATTTGCAAATTTTGCACTTGATCTTTAGTAGTGCTTAGCTCATGATTTTTATACTTTTCTATTACAGCTTCAATATCATTTTTATCTATTGGTTTTAATAAATAATCTAATGCATTTAAGCGTAAAGCTTTTATGGCATACTCGTCATAGGCAGTTGTAAATACTACTTTAAAAGGTATTGTTTCAAATTGATTTAAAATATCAAATCCATTCATTTGTGGCATTTCTATATCTATAAAAATAATATCTGGTTGGTAGGTTTCTATTAAGTTTTTTGCCTCTGTACTTATTTGTGTGCTTGCCATTATTTTCACCCCTTCCATTTGGTTAAGCATATGTTGTAAGGTAATGATGCAATGTTTTTCATCGTCTATAATAATTACTTTAATCATTTGCTTTATTATTAATGGTTATTATAACTTTTGTTCCGTTAGCAATATTATCATTATTATATAAATCTAAAATGCTTACAGTATTGTTTGGATTTAGTATTTTAATTCTGTTTATTGTAATATCAATACCAAATGACTTGTGTGTTATCATTTGTTTTTTTAATATTGTGGCAGCTTTTCTGCCAATACCATCATCTTCTATAGTAATAATTAATTGCTCATTTTGCTCATTTACTTGTATATCTATATGCCCTGCTTCTGGCTTGTTATGCAAGCCGTGCCATATAGCATTTTCAACAAATGGTTGTATTATTAATGATGGAATGTATGTATTATGTTGGTCTATCTTTTTATTTATTACAATGCTATAATCAAATTTATTATCTAGCCGCAATGCTTCTAACTCCATGTACATTTTTAGTGCATTTATTTCTTTTTCAATACTTACTTTTTCTTGCTTAGAAAGTTCTAAAATATTACGCATTAATTTAGAAAAAGTAGTAAGATACTCACTAGCTATAGTAGTTTTATTTTGAATTATGTAACTATTAATTGAGTTAAGGGTATTAAACAAAAAATGTGGA
>JANNWD010000635.1:0-16086 GCA_031408315.1 Bacteroidota bacterium | reverse complement strand
TAAAAACCCCTGTCCCCTAAAGGGGAACTAAGATGCAAACTGTAAAACTGATTAGAAAAATTTTATTTTATGACCTTTTTTATTTTGGCATATACTATAAACCTTTAATCACCATCGTTGTGTCACTTGCCGATATAAATCGGCATCCCGATGTTACACTTGGAATCGGGACTTGTACGGCATATCTTTAGTGAGCTTTTACTGTACAATAGAAATAATAAAATAGAAAGCTATTAACAATTAACTAATAAATCAAGTTCCCCTTTAGGGGACAGGGGTTATGAAAATTACAATTATCGGCGGCGGCATTATAGGTTTAAGCACTGCATACTATTTGCAAAAAGAAGGATATGTAGTTACTGTAATTGAACGGGGCGATATTACAGATGGCTGCTCATTTGGCAATATGGGTTATATGTCGCCAAGCCATTTTGTACCATTGGCAAGCCCAGGCATTATTGCCGAAGGGTTAAAACACATGTTAAGCAGTAGCAGTCCGTTTTACATAAAACCAAGGCTAGATGTGAATTTGATAAAGTGGGCATATCATTTTTACAAAAATAGTAACGCCAAAAAAGTTTTAAAAAATGCCCCACATTTAAATAATATTTTACAATTAAGCCGTGGCTTAATAAATGAAATGAGAACCCAAATTGGCGATACGTTTGACATGGAAGAAAAGGGTTGCTTAATGATGTGTAAGCAACAAAAAACTTTGGAACATGAATTTCATTTGGCAGATGATGCCGAAAAATTTGGGTTAAAAGTTGAAAGATTATATAAAGAGGATGTACAAAAATTAGAACCTAATGTAGAATTAAATGTTGCAGGTGCAGTTTTGTTTAAAGATGATTGCCATTTTAACCCAGGTAAGATGATGATGGCATTGCATAACTATTTAGTTGATAAAGGAGTACAATTTCAATTAAATACAACGGTTGAAGGTTTTGAAAAAACTAATAATAAAGTAGTTGCAATAATTACCAACAAATGCAAATTTGATTGTGATGAAGTGGTTGTTGCTGCAGGAAGTTGGTTGCCCATTATTTCTAAAATGCTTGGAATAAAATTATTATTGCAGGCTGGCAAAGGTTACAGCCACACTTACCAAAACATAGAAAAAAATATAAATTACCCTGCCATTTTAGTTGATGGACGATGTGCTATAACGCCTTGGGGCAATAGCTTACGCATTGGCGGCACTATGGAATTAAGCGGCATAAATAACACCGTTTTAGTAAAACGAATGCAAGGCATTTATAACTCTGCAAAAGATTTTTACCCTTCGTTAAAAATTGATTTTCCGCCAACCGATAAAATTTGGAATGGCTTACGCCCTGTAACACCAGATGGTTTGCCATACATTGGTTATCATTCATCTTTACAAAATGTATTATTTGCTGGTGGTCATGCAATGCTTGGCATATCGCAAGGTACAGGCACTGGTAAATTAGTTACAGAGTTAATACAAAAAAAAGCACCCAGTATTGAGTTGGGTGCTTTTGGGGTGGAGAGATTTTGAACCTTATTTTTTCTTAAACACAAATTTTTCATTCAATAACTCATACATTTTTTTAAAGAACTGCTTAATATCTTCATACCCATCAACACCATAAATTGGATTATTAATTTGTACACTTAAATGTACCGTTAAATTATTATCTCCACGTTCTATTATTCTTTTAAAGAGTATGCTTGTGTCTGGCATAATCATTTTTACATTTTTAGGCAAATCTTCAAATACATATTCTTTTGGAATATTAATTTGTGCAGATATTGAATATTCTTGTTTAGCCCCATAAAAAATTTCAGTTTTTCTTTCATCACTGATGAATGGATTTTTTTTAAACCCTACAAAATGATTAATAGAAAAATAATTATACCCAGCCGAATTATTTACAGGTAAGGTAAAATTAAACTCTTCTACTAAAGGCAGTGTATCAATTTCTACATTGGTAAGCATTAAGCTATCAATGGTAATTTTAGGATCATCTCTCAAGCTTTCTAGCAATTTATCTTTCCCTTTTTTTAAAATTTTTAAGTCATCAATTTTTTCATAGCCATTTGATACTACATTAGCTGTACCGAAAATATTGCCGTTTTCATTTATATCGATATTTAAATAGGCTGCTTTTGAATATTTTGCTTTATTATCCCAAAGTACATTCCATCCCCATTCAAATTTATCTGGCTTACTTATTACTAATCCCTCACTTGCCATTACACTTAAAGGTATTAAGTGTGATGGTGTTTCTGTTTCAGTTGCATCTAATACATAATGGCTACCGTTTATTTCTACATATGCCATTACTTTATTAAATTGGTCATAACCAGCCATACTTGTATTTACTATTCCATTCTCCCTTGTACTTACTAAAATGGGCTTTACATTTAAATTGGCATCTTTTAATAAATTAATTAATATCAAATTAATTTCGCCACTTGTACCAACTTTATCTTTCCATGCTTTTTTAACTCCCTCTAATGCCCAAATATTTTCTCTTTCATTCCATTTCATATTACTTCTAACATATTGATGAATAATTTTCATCTTCTGCAAATCATTACTTACATTTTCTAATAGTTTATCTAAATCGGCAGTTCGTGGAATATCTTTTTTTAACTGTTTTCCAAAATCCTCGTCTTCTACTAATTCTTTAATTATTTCTGGCCAAGTACGTAAAAAATTTTTATACGGTCTTCCGGGGCAGAAAAACCAGTTATATGCAAATCTAATCTTTGCATATAATCCAATGGCGTAGTCATAAATGGTTCAGTAACAAAAGCCGGTACTTTTTCCATACTATACCAAGTATCGCTTGAGTTATTTTTTGAATTATTTGCTTGTTGTAAAGGCAAGCTACAATAAGGGGTTGCAGCTATTGAAACTTCTTTAGGAAAGTTGACGATAAACCTACTATACTCAACAGGTATACTATTTTGAAAAAACCAATTACCTTCTGATTCGCCTGCTACAATATATTCGTATTCAATTATGCTACCCTCTTTTACATCTGCAAATGCAAATGTTTTTTCTGCAAAACGTTTATTTATTTGCTTGTCGTAAATTGATGATTTTTCAACTTTAGTAATTACAATATTTCCACTAGCATCTACATTATATGTTTGTGCATTTAATTTTTTTATTGATATTGAAGGGTCATTTCTATACCTTATTTTTATATTGGCTTTATCAAATTCTTTTTTATTGAATATTTTAATTCTTGTATGATGTTGTGTTTGTTGCAACATTGGAATTTGATCGTTATAAAAATTTATATCCAAGTAAGATTCTGCTTCGTCGAATAGTACCATCGCTCCAGCGGTAATCTCAAAACCGCATTCTTTCATTTGTAACTCAGCTTTGCTTACTTGCCCAAATGAAGGCAATTTTACTTTTGTTTGAGCTTGTAAAAAAGTAACAAATACTAATAACAGAATTGAAAATAAAAATTTCATATTGGGATTTATTTTGGATAAAAACTAAATGCGATTTAAAAAAGCAATAGTAAAATATTCTTTTTGAGTTAAATAAAAAAAATTGAAATTTACCCCAACCCGACTTCCTCATGCAAAGCAGGCACCATAACATCTTTAAATCCTTTTTTTATTAATCTATTTTTAAACTCTTGTTGCACTTCATACTCACCATGTACAATAAATAATTTATTTACAATTGCAGGGTTTTGGCAAGCTAAAAATTGGCACAAATCATCATAATCGCCATGTGCACTCATGCTACGTATGCTACCAATTTCGGCATTTACTTCATGCAAAACTCCGTAAATATTTATTTCTTTTCTTCCATCTAATAATTTACCACCTAAGCTACGTGGCTCACAATAACCGCTAAATAAAATAGTGTTACGGCTACTTTCAATGTTATTACTTATATGATGTTTTACCCTGCCAGCATCGGCCATACCACTAGCACTGATAATTACCATTGGACCATTTTTATAATTCAATAGCTTACTATCATCAACACTTTTTATAAAACGCAATCCTTTAAATCCAAACGGATCTTTATCGTTCTGTAAAATTTTTTGAATAGTTTTATTAAAATATTGAGGATAACGTTTTATAATTTCTGTAGCATTTACACTCAACGGACTATCTACTACATAATCCAAATTAGGCAATCGGTTTTCTAACTCTAATTGATTTAATGCAAATAAAATTTCTTGTGTTCTGCCAACACTAAATGCAGGTATAATTAATTTTCCTTTTTTTTGCAAGCAAGCTTTTTCTATCCAATGCAATAATTGATCAGGCGTAGTTATAGTATCATCATGCAATTTGTTTCCGTAAGTGCTTTCTATTAAAATAATTTCGGCTTGGTCAAACTCGGCAGGGCTTTTTAAAATTACATCTCTATATCTACCCACATCACCACTAAACGTTAATCGCTTTACCTTTCCATTTTCATGTATGCGTAAGTGTACGGCTGCACTACCAATTATGTGGCCAGCATCAGTATATTTTACTTCAATATTTTCATCAATAGTAAACCACTCATCGTAATTTATTGGCACAAAATGCTCTATTGCAGCAAACGCATCTAACGTTGTGTACATAGGTTGTACGTAAGGTAAACCCTCTTGTGCTCTTCGTTTATTTTCGTACTTGGCTTCATTTTCTTGTATGCCAGCACTATCTTCTAGTAATGCTGCTCCTAAATCCTTTGTGGCAGGTGTGCAAAATATTTTTCCATTAAACCCATCTTTTACTAATTTAGGTATAAGCCCACTGTGATCAATATGTGCATGGCTTAAAATTAAATGCTCCACACTGCTTGGCTCAAAGCCCCATACATTATTCATTGCATCGGTATCTTTTCCCATGCCTTGAAACATACCACAGTCTAACAAATATTTTTTGCCATTAGCTAAGGTTAATAAATGCTTACTGCCTGTAACGGTTTGTGCAGCTCCGTGAAATGCTATTTTCATAATACCCCTGTCCCCTAAAGGAGAACTTAAACTCAAACTATTTTAATGCATAGCTAAAATAATTTGAATTAAGTATTTGTATTTTAAAAGTTGATTCTATGCAAATCAATAACAAAAAAATATTAATTAATATAAAAACTAACCCACTAAGTTCCCATTAGGGGTCAGGGGCTTGTTGCCATCCAAGCCATTACACCCATTCCAATCTCTATTGCATTTTCATCAATATTAAATGTTGGTGTGTGTACATTGCTAGTAATTCCTTTTGCAATATTGCCCACACCTAATCTAAAAAAACAACCTGGCATATAATGAGTGTAATACCCAAAATCCTCTGCACCCATTCTAAGTTCGGTGGTTTCTATATTATTTTTTCCTACATATTCTTCGCCATTTTTACGGGCTATTTTATATAATTCTTCATCGTTTAATACAAATGGATAACCTACATCAATTTTTATTTCGGCTGTTGCTCCCATTGTTTCTGCCAATTGAAGTACATGCTTTGTAATTAATTTGTGTGCCTTAAAACGCCACTCCTCATCCATTGCTCTAAATGTACCCATCAATTTTACTTCACTTGGAATTATGTTTGTAGCACTACCGCCATTTATCGCTGTAATGCTTAACACACTTGGGTTTGTAGGATTATTATTTCTACTAATAATTTGTTGCAAACTTGTAATTATATGTGCTGCAACTAAAATTGTATCGCTTGTTAAATGCGGAGCAGCTGCATGACCACCTTTACCTTTTACGGTTATATAAATTTCATCGGCACTTGCCATACTCATACCAGGCCTAAAACTTAATTTGCCAACAGGCAAGCCCGGGTGCACATGCAATGCAAAAATGCTTTGTGGTTTTGGATTTTCTAACGCCCTATCGGCAATCATTAAGCTTGCACCTCCCGGATTTTTTTCTTCGCCAGGCTGAAAAATTAATTTTACCGTTCCCTCCCACTCATCTTTTAATTCGCTTAAAATTTTTGCTGCACCCAACAAACAAGTTGTGTGTACATCATGCCCACAAGCATGCATTACACCATCTATTGTTGATTTGTAGGTAACATTATTTTCTTCTTTTATTGGCAAAGCATCCATATCTGCCCGTAAAGCAATAATTTTTTTTGATGGATTTTTTCCTTCAATCAAACCAACAACACCTGTAGTAGCTTTTACTTCAAAAGGTATTCCAAATTCGGTAAGTTTTTGTTGTACAAATTTTGATGTTTCAAATTCAACATAACTTAACTCTGGGTTAGCATGCAAGTGATGCCTTACCTCAATAAACTCAGGAGTATATTTTTTTGCTAACGCTTGTATTTTTTCTTTCAACATAAATACTAGAAATAATAAAACTAAGTTACATAAATAAAATTGCCGAAAAGGCGAAAAGACGTAAAGATGTTATTTCAACATTTTCGCCTTGGCACTTTTTCGGCTACTATTTCTACAATATAAAAAAGCTACTACAATTAGAATAACTATTTTTATTTGTTATCCTCTTTTTCCTTGTCTTTGTCTTTATCTGGTTTTACCTCCACAATTTCTGGCACTAAATATACATTGGTGCTTACAATACCAGCTTGCTTTATCATTTTTTTGTATCTATCAGCATCCCCTTTTTCTACAAAGTTTCCAAACTTTAATTTTATGTAGGGTGCTAAGTAAGCCATATATACTTTTTGCTCTGGAAAACGCTGCAGCAATTGGGCTCTTACTTTCATAGCCAAATCTCTATCATTACTGCTAAGCACCATAAGGCGATAGCCTTTTGCAGACCTTGGTCCTAAATTTTTTTCGCCTCCTTTTACATTTACTTCATGTTGCTTATGCCCCAATACATCAATTCTAGCGTCTTTAATAATGGTGGTTTTGGCTTCAATTACTGTATCGCTTACAACAATTTGTTGTGCTAAGGTAGTTGTTGATAAAAAACAAAGCGTAACAAACAACGAACAAATTATACTATTTTTTTTCATGTTATATTCTTAATCAAAAATTAATCCAATTTTTTACTTTCTTCTAAAATTTTAACGCTACTGCTACACCCTAGTCTATCTGCACCAGCATCAATTAATTGTTTTGCAAAAGTATAGGTTTTAATTCCACCACTTGCCTTAATTTTTACGGCATTTGTTAAATGTTTCCTCATTAGGCTTACTGCTTCCACAGTTGCCCCAACCTCGGCGTAGCCAGTACTTGTCTTCATAAAATCTATCCCTGCTGCACCATATAAGTCGCAACATTTAATTATTTCTTCATTAGTTAATACGCCACTTTCAATTATAATTTTAACCACTTTTTGTTGTTTACGAATAATAGATAATAGTGTATTAATTTCACTAGCTAAAAATTGCCAATCGTTATTTTTAATAGCACTAATATTAATTACAATATCTAGTTCATCTGCCCCATCAATAATAGCCAATATAGTTTCGGCAACTTTAGCTTCAATGGCACTATAACCAAAAGGAAAGCCAATAACTGTAGCCACTTTAACGGTAGAGCCACTTGTAAAATCCTTTGCTTTTTTTACAAATAAAGGAGGCACACAAACAGCTATAAAATTGTATTCCACCGCCTCCATACATAGTTTTTTTATATCTGCTTCGGTAGTAGTAGGTTTTAAAACTGTATGATCTATATAAGCTGCAACATTCATGATGTAAAATTAGCCAATTAGTTTTTTATATCAATGGTTGCACAACAAAACAAGGTTTTTGGTATATTTATCTTCTTAATTTAAAAACAAAACTAAACTTCATGCTAAAAAGAAAAATTTTATTCCTTTTTGTAGCACTCTCATTACAATCTATCAAGCTTTTTTCGCAAGCTACTTACCCTGCAAATGATGTTGCAAACCCAAAAGAAGGTTGTTATGCTTTTACCAATGCAACCATTGTTAAAGATGCTACAACAACTATTGAAAACGCAACTTTAGTAATACGGCAAGGTAAAATTGAAGCTGTGGGAACAGCAGTTAGTATTCCGAAAGATGCTGTGGTGGTAGATTGTAAGGGTAAATATATTTATCCCTCTTTTATAGATATGTACAGCGATTATGGCACACAGCCGTTTACCAGAGGTGGTTTTAATTTTGGTGGTCAGTCTCAAATGGTGTCTAACACAAAAGGAGCATATGGTTGGAACCAAGCCATAAAATCGGAAGCAGATGTTGCAAAAACATTTACGGTAAACGATGTTAAAGCAAAGGAAATGCGTAACAACGGATTTGGCATTGTACTTACCCACCAAATGGATGGAGTAAGCCGTGGTTGTGGGGCAATTGTTTCCCTTGCCAACGAAAAAGAAAATAAAGTTTTATTAAAAGATAAAGCTTCGGCACATTATTCTTTCGATAAAGGAAGCAGCACTCAAGATTATCCTAATTCATTAATGGGTTATGTTGCTTTACTACGCCAAAATTATTTAGATGCCCAATGGTACAAAACAAAACCTGCAACTGAAGGCACAAATCTTTCTTTACAAGCATTTAACGACAACCAAGCTTTGCCACAAATTTTTGAAACCAATGATAAATGGAATGTATTACGTGCCGATAAAGTTGGCGATGAATTTGGCGTACAATACATTATAAAAGCTGGTGGTAATGAGTACCAACGTATGAATGAAATTAAAGCTACTAATGCTGCTTTTATTGTACCGTTAACTTTCCCACAAGCAATGGATGTAGAAGACCCTACAGATGCCCGTTATATTTCTTTATCCGATTTAAAAAATTGGGAAATGGCACCAAGTAATCTTGCTGCTTTTGAAAAAAATAATATAAATTTTGCTATTACAAGTTTTGGTTTAAAAGAAACTAGCTCTTTTTTTAGCAACTTACGTAAAGCAATACAGAACGGACTTACTGAACAAAAGGCATTAGATGCTCTTACTAAAAACCCTGCTACGCTTTTAGGCATGGCAGATAAAGTAGGAACATTGGATGTAGGCAAATTGGCTAATTTTTTAATAACCTCTGCTCCTATTTTTTCCGAAAAAGTTACCGTTTATCAAAACTGGATACAAGGCAATAAATATATTTTAAAAGAAGATGGCTGGAATGATTATAGAGGTAATTACAATTTAACAGTAAATGGCGAAGTGTTTAAAATGGAAGTAAAAGGAGAAGTGGCAAAACCTAGTGCAACCATTTTTAGTAAGGATACACTAAAAGTAGATGTAAAGTTTAATGACAAATTAGTACAACTAATTTTTGGTGGAAAAACAGATGCAAAAATACCATCTACTTTAACGGGTGTTATTGGTGCAGCTAATTGGAATGGCACAGCCCAATTTGCTACTGGCAAATGGGCAAATTGGATAGCTATAAAAACTAGCGACTTACCAGCAGATACTGCAAAAAAGAAAAAAATTGATATCGCAGAAAAAAAATTAGGTGAGGTTACTTATCCTAATGGTGGATATGGTTTTAAAGAATTACCAAAGCAAGAAAACATCTTAATAAAAAATACAACCGTTTGGACAAATGAAAAAGATGGTAAGTTAGAAGCAACTGATGTATGGATTAAAAATGGTAAAATAGCAGCAGTTGGTAAAAATTTAACTGATGGTACAGCAAAAATAATAGATGGTACTGGCAAGCATGTAAGTGCAGGTATTATTGATGAACACAGCCATATTGCTTGTGCAGGTGGTGTTAACGAATGTAGCCAAAGTGTAACTGCCGAAGTAAGAGTAGCAGACGTTATAAACCCTGATGATGTTGATATTTATCGTCAACTAAGCGGCGGTGTTACTGGTAGCCATATTTTACATGGTAGTTGTAATACCATTGGCGGACAAACACAATTATTAAAATTAAGATGGGGCGTAAATGCTGAGCAAATGAAATTTGCCAATTGGGATCCGTTTATAAAATTTGCCCTTGGCGAAAATGTAAAACGTTCGTTTAGTGGGCAAGGCAACAATCGCTTTCCCGATACAAGAATGGGTGTAGAGGAAGTATTAACAGATGCCTTTACTAGAGCAAAAGATTACGAAAAAATGCCTGCAACTAAACGGAAAGATTTAGAGTTAGAAACGTTATTAGAAATAATGAATAAAAAAAGATTTATTACTTGCCATAGTTATGTACAAAGTGAAATTACAAGTATGATGAGAGTGGCAGAAAAATTTGGTTTTAAAGTAAACACCTTCACCCATATTTTAGAAGGTTATAAAGTTGCCGATAAAATGAAAGCACATGGTGCAAATGCAAGCACATTTAGCGATTGGTGGGCATACAAAATGGAAGTGGTAGATGCTATACCACAAAATGCAACCCTTATGAGTAAGGTAGGTGTAAACGTTGCCATAAATAGTGATGATGCAGAAATGGCAAGGCGTTTAAACCAAGAAGCGGCAAAAAGTATAAAATATGCTGGCATGAGTGAAGAAGATGCGTTGAAGATGGTAACGCTAAACCCAGCTACCATGCTGCATGTAGCCGATAGAACCGGTAGTATTAAAATAGGTAAAGATGCTGATGTTGTTTTATGGAGTAACCATCCATTAAGTATTTATGCAGTAGCTGAAAAAACTATTGTTGATGGTATTATTTATTTTGATAGAGATAGGGATAAAATTTTAAGAGAAGATATCATTAAAGAAAGAGCAAGAATTTTACAGAAAATGATAAGTGCAAAAAAGGGAGGCGAAAAAACAGGACCTGCAATTCCATCTTTTAGTGAGCATAATTTTTGTGAAGATGACCATGCCGAAGGCAAAACAATTTGGGATAGAATTGAAAATAGAATGTTAACTATCGAAACAAAATAAATTACTTGAAAAATATTTATATGATACAAAATAAATTTATAAAAATATCGTCGATTGCATATTGCCTATTACTTTTTGTTTATTGCCTGTTGCCTATTGGTACAACTGCACAAGAAAATATGCACCCAAGTCCCTCTCAACAAGGTAGTATTGCATTAGTTGGTGGAACTATACACAATGGAAACGGTAGAGTTTTTAAAGGCAATATTAAAATAGAAAACGGAAAAATTACTAGTATAAACGAAAGTGGAACGATAACAGCCGATAAAATTATTGATGTAACTGGTAAAGAAATTTATCCTGGGATTATTGCAGCAAGCACCAATATGGGTTTGGTAGAAGTTGGTTCAATAAGAGCCACACAAGATTATAATGAGTTGGGAGATATTAACCCCAACATACGAAGTATAGTGGCCTACAATACCGATAGTAAAATTATAAACACACTCCGTAGCAATGGAGTATTATTGGCACATATTGTACCAAGCGGCGGAAGCATTAGCGGCACTAGTAGCGTTGTACAATTAGATGCTTGGAATTATGAAGACGCTGCCTACAAAATAGATAATGGCATACATTACAATATGCCTGCATTAATTAACCGTCCACAATTTGGTGGTAGAAGGCAAGGTGGAGAACAAGTTGATGCAGTAAAACAAGGCTTAGACCGTATTGAAAATGCCCGTAAATTTTTTAGAGAAGCAAAAGCGTATTTAACCGTTAGTAATCCCACACAAACTAATTTAAAATACGAGGCTGTAAAAGGTTTGTTTGCAAAAACACAAACATTTTTTGTACATGCCGATTTAATAAAAGAAATGATGGTGGCTATTGATTTTGCCAAAGAGTTTGATTTTAAATTGTGCATTGTTGGTGGTAGCGATAGTTGGATAATTGCCAATATTTTAAAACAAAACAATGTAGCCGTAATTTTAAGTGAGCCTCATAGTTTGCCCAATACAGATGATGACGATGTTGATCAACCTTATAAAACCGGTGCAGCTTTGCAAAAAGCTGGCGTACTTTTTACCATTTGCCAAGATGGTGGCGATGGTTTTTGGAGACAAAGAGATTTACCTTTTCAAACCGGCACAATGGCGGCGTATGGTTTAACAAAGGAAGAAGCCTTAACAGCAGTAACCCTAAATGCTGCAAAAATTTTAGGCATAGATGATAAAACTGGTAGTTTAGAAATTGGTAAAGATGCTAACATTGTAATTAGCAATGGCGATTTGTTAGATATGAAAAGCAGTATAGTTACTCAAGCCTTTATACAAGGAAGAGAACTTAATCTAGATAATAAACAAACGCAACTCTATCAAAAATATAAATATAAATATGCTATAAAATAAAATTGAAAAAAGCCTTAGAAAATTCTGAGGCTTTTTTTATAAGCTAGTGTATTCTTTATAAAAAAGAAGTTGTAAAACCCATTACACAATCCTCCCATCTTTCATGTGCACAATTCTATCACTCATTTTTGCTAACTCTTCATTATGCGTTACAATTAAAAATGCTTGATTAAATTTTTGGCGTAAGTCTATAAAAAGTTGGTGCAACTCTTTAGCGTTAGCACTGTCTAAATTTCCGGTAGGCTCATCAGCCATTACAATTTGTGGATTATTTATTAACGCTCTTGCAACGGCTACTCGTTGTTGCTCTCCTCCACTTAATTGGTTTGGTTTATTTTGCAAGCGATTTTGTAAGCCTAAAATAGTTAATAATTCTATTGCTCTTTTTTCTACATCTTGCTTTTTTTTACCAGCTACCCAACCAGGTATGCATACATTTTCTAAAGCGGTAAACTCTGGCAATAAATGATGAAATTGAAAAACAAAGCCAATATTTTTATTTCGAAAAGCAGCCAATTTACTGCCCGATAATGTACTTAAATTTTGATTATTTAAACTTATTTGTCCACCATCTGCCTCATCCAACGTACCTAAAATATGCAATAAAGTACTTTTACCAGCACCCGATGAGCCAACAATGGAAACTACTTCTCCTTGGTTTATATGAATATCTACCCCCTTTAACACCTGTAATTGCTGGTAATTTTTAAAAATATTTTTGGCTACTAACATGCCTTAAAAATAACTAATTATAGCGTAAAAATGCCCAATGCAACTTTTAACATCATTAATACAACTTTCAATAAAGACAAACGTTAATAAAACACTTTTGGTTATTTCCACAGAACTTATACATTTGCGGAAAATTAGGTGTAACCACCTTATCCATATTTAAAAAATTTAAAGACGAAAAGATATGTTTTGGACACTAGAATTAGCATCTCACTTAGAAGATGCACCATGGCCGGCAACTAAAGATGAGTTGATTGATTACTCTATACGTAGCGGTGCACCCATTGAAGTTGTAGAGAATTTGCAAGAGTTAGAGGACGAAGGCGAAATTTATGAAAGCTTAGAAGATATTTGGCCCGATTATCCAAGCCAAGAGGATTTCTTTTTTAATGAAGATGAGTATTAAAAATCACTCCAAGTAAAAAATTGGCAAACTATATAGTTTTCCTTAAGCAAATTGTATAAAAAAAAGAGACAGTTTTAAATTGTCTCTTTTTAATTTATTTATTACTAGTACTTAAATACTCAACGTACTCAACACACTATTCATACTTCTTACCGCCTCTGCACTTTTGTTAAATGCCGCTTGTTCTTCTTCATTCAATTTATAATCAACAATTTTTTCCCAACCATTTTTGCCAATAATAACAGGTACACCTAGGCAAATATCATTTTGTCCGTAATCACCTTCAAGGCTTACGCAACAAGTAAATAATTTCTTTTCATCTCTTACAATAGCTTCTACCAAAGCTGCACCAGCAGCACCCGGTGCATACCATGCACTTGTACCTAATAAGCCTGTTAGTGTAGCACCACCAATCATTGTATCTGCTGCTACTTTTTTCAACGCATCAACATCTAAATGATTGCTAACTGGCAACCCCTGATAGGTTGCTAAACGGGTTAAAGGAATCATAGTAGTATCGCCGTGGCCGCCAACTACAAAGCCTTGCAAATCGTTGGCTGGGCAACCAATAGCTGTTGATAAATAATATTTGAAACGGCTACTATCTAAAATACCTCCCATTCCAATAATTCTGTTTTTTGGTAAGCCGCTTTCTTTTAATGCCAAATACGTCATAGTATCCATTGGGTTACTAATAACAATAATAATAGCATTTGGGCTATGTTGTAAAATGCTTTTTGTAACTGTTTTTACAATGCCTGCATTTATGCCAATCAACTCTTCTCTTGTCATACCTGGTTTACGAGGAATACCACTGGTAATTACAGCTACATTGGTACCAGCAGTTTTGGTGTAATCGTTTGTACTACCAATTACTTTTGTATCAAAACCAAGTAATGTAGCGGTTTGCATAATATCCATGGCTTTACCTTCGGCAACGCCTTCTTTAATATCTACCAATACAAGCTCTGAGCATAGTTCTTTACGGGCAATATTATCGGCACAAGTAGCACCAACGGCTCCAGCACCTACAACAGTTACTTTCATTTTTTATTTATTTATGTGTGATGATTTTATTTGCAGTGCAAAGGTATTGAATTCTACGAATTGTTTTTGCCACAGATTTCACGGATTACTACAAATTAAGAATAAATATTACTGACTTAATTTTATTAGAAAGCCCCTTCTAGTTCTCCCGATAATGTCGGGAGGTTGGGGTGAGGTCAATACGAATCCACAATTTTCTTTAACTCCACCTCTCCCGTAAACCAATTTACCAACTGCCCTTTTTTATTGTAAATAAATAGGGCAGGGAAAGAGCGTACTTTATAAAATGTTCCTAAAAAATAACTAGGGTCTCTACCCATTGTTATTGTTGGATAATTGGCAATTTTATATTCGTCGTAAAACTTTTTTACGTAACTAAACTCTAACGGCGTAGCCATTATTATTTGTGCTTTTTTAAATAGTTTAATGTTTGCCGTTATTTGCTTTGTCATTTCTTGACAATGCTCACAATCTGGGCTAAACACCATTATTATTGTTGGTCGTTTCTTTTTTAAATTTTCCTTTGTAAACACAGTACTATCGGGCACTTTTGTTAATTTAAAAGGTGGAACCGTAGGAAAGCGTAAGTAAATAAGTGATGTATCTTGTTGAGCAAAACTTATAAAAGTTAAAATGCAAAAACACAGAAAAAAGAATATTTTTTTTACCATTTTTTTTATTAAGGGTATAGATTTTTAGCCATTTCTGACACAGGAATAGAACCTTTATACACTTTTAAATATTCGCCCTTTTTATTGTATAAATAGGCAGTGGGTAAAGTATGTACTTTAAAATATGCACCTAATTGCATTGTTGGCTCTCTACCTAATATAATTGATGGATATTTAGCTATTTTATAATCTTGATAAAAAATTTTATTGTACGAATGCTCCATTGCCGATACCATCAAAATTTTAGCTCCTTTTAAAAGCCCAATACTATCGGTTAAATGTTGAGTTTCTTTTTGGCAATGCTCACAATCGGGGCTAAAAAAAATAATTAAAGTAGGCTTTGTTTTTACTAAGTCTTTATTAGTAAATTTTCCGCTATCGGGCAAAGTAGTTATGGTAAACGGCGGCATTTTATCATATTGGTAATACAATTTAAGGCTATCCGTTTGTGCCAAACTGCTACTACCAAAGCACAATAACATTAAAACAATAAAGTAATTTTTCATCTTATTTTAGATATATCCTTATCAGCTAATTTAAAAATTGAAGATAACAAATTAATAGCTAGTCGTAATATCCAATTTCTTATTTAGCCTTACTATTCCTACTTTTGCAGCCTAAAATAAAAAATATGGCTACTACAGCAGATATTCGTTCTGGGCTTATCATCAAAGTAGATGGTAGTTTGTACAGTGTAATTGAATTTGGGCAAAACAAAACGGCAAGAAGTGCCGCAAAGGTTTGGGCTACATTAAAAGGAGTAGATAATACTCGTAATATTGAAATTACTTGGAATAGTGGCGAAACTATTTTTCCGGTAAGAGTTGAAAAAAAGATGTATACTTATTTATACAAAGATGATACAGGCTATAGCTTTATGGATGTAGAAACATTTGAGCAAATTACTGTGCCAGAAGCTATGGTAGATGCTCCAAGGTTTTTAAAAGATGGCCAAGAGGTTACAGTGAGTATTAATGGTGAAACTGAACAACCAATGGCTGTTGAATTGCCCGATAAAATTGTGTTATTAGTTACCTACAGTGAGCCTGGCATGAGAGGGGATACTGCAACTAAAACGCTTAAACCTGCTACGGTAGAAACGGGTGCTACAGTTAACGTTCCTTTGTTTGTAAATGA
>JANNWD010000634.1:0-3419 GCA_031408315.1 Bacteroidota bacterium | reverse complement strand
ATTTTTACTGGAGATACATTGTTTGTAGGTGATGTAGGTCGACCAGATTTAAGCAGCGGTGATATGACGAGTGAAGAATTGGCTGGCATTATGTACAATACCATTCAAACAAAATTATTACCATTGGCAGATGATATAATTGTATACCCTGCACATGGTGCTGGTAGTAGCTGTGGTAAAAATATGGGGCCAGAAACCTTTAGCACAATAGCACAACAAAAGCAAACCAATTATGCCCTACAGCCACAAACTAAAGAGGCTTTTGTAAAAGCCGTAACCGATGGGCTTGGTGCTGCACCAAAATATTTTGCCATAAATGCACAAATAAATATGCAAGGTTACGATAGCTTGGAAGTTGTAAAACAAAAAGGATTAACAGCATTAAACATAGCCGATTTTAAAAAATTAATAAATGAAGATGTGTTGGTGTTAGATACAAGGCATGCAAGCACTTTTACAAATGGCTTTATACCCACAAGTATTTTTATTGGTTTAGAAGGAAGATTTGCAGAATGGGCTGGCAGTATTTTACCTTTTGATAAGCCGATGATTTTAGTAACCGAAAAAGGAAAAGAAGAAGAAACTATAATACGCCTTAGCCGTGTTGGGTTCGATAAAATGCAAGGCTACTTAAAAGGTGGTTTTGAAGCTTGGCAAGCTGCAGGCGAAAAGGTAGATATGATTGTTGATGTAGAAGCTGATGAGTTAGCCATGGATATTCCACACGACCCTAATTTGGTAGTAGTTGATGTACGCCGAGAAACAGAATATGGAGATGGGCATGTAAAAGATGCACAAAATTTACCATTACATGAAATGATTGATGTGCTGCACCTAGCTCAGTTTGATGATACACAAAATTTATATGTACACTGTGCAGGTGGCTACCGTAGTGTAATTGCGGCATCTATCTTAAAAAAAGAAGGCCTACATAATTTACGTAACGTATTAGGCGGTTGGGCAAAAATTAAAGAAGAAAAAAGAATTAAAGTAGAGAAAGACGTTAGCGTTTTAAATTAAATTGTTGTTAGCGATTTATAGACTATAACATATACTAATTTGGCAAAATAAAAAGTGCAAAATGGTAAACAGAAATTTTACACCTTTCCCAATTTTGACAACTGAAAGGCTTACTCTTAGACAATTATCAACCGATGACCAGCATACTATTTTTGCTTTGCGATCTGATGCAGAAATAAACAAATACCTTGGCAGAGCACCAAGCAAAACAATTGAAGATGCAATAAATTTTATCAATATTGTTAATGATAACATTCAAAAAAATGATTCAATTTATTGGGTAATTACCTTAACGAAAACAAAAACATTTGTTGGCACAATTTGCCTTTTCGACTTTTCAAACGAAAAAAATAAGTGTGAAATTGGTTACGAACTTTTAACAAATTTTCAAGGACAAGGAATAATGAAAGAAGCAACTGAAAAAGTTATTAACTATGCTTTTAACATAATTGGGCTTCAAAAAATAGACGCATTTACACATAACGGTAATAAAAATTCAACAAAACTTTTGCAGAAAGTTGGCTTTACAAAATCAATAGAAGCTGATAAAGAAAACCCCGACTTTACTATTTTTACTTTGACAAATTCGCTTTACAATACATAATTTAAAACACTTAGTAAAAGCCTTTTTCGTTTATAACTACAACTGCACTATGCCATTTTTAATTGCATACATTGCTAAACCTACCCTTGTTTTTACATTTAGTTTTTCAAACAATGCATCCCTATAACCATCAATTGTACGAGGGCTTACAAACATTTTTTCGGCAACTTCTTTGTAGGTTAATTCGGTGCAACTATATTTTAAAAAATCACTTTCTCTTTCGCTAAGGTTGTTTACTGTATTTACATCGTTACCAGCATCATCAATTTTATTTATGGCATGTATTAATTTACCACTTACCAAATCGCTGTAGTAATAGCCTTTGTTTATTACAGCATCTATAGCGGCTTTAAGTTCTGCAGGGTCGCTATCTTTTAAAATATATCCTTTAGCACCACACTTTAGCATTTTAATTATTGAGTTTTCATTATCGTACATGCTTAGTGCCAATACATTTACTTGCGGATGATTTTGTTTAAGCCACTGAGCCGTTTGGTAGCCATCCATTTCGGGCATGTTTATGTCCATTAAAACTAAATTGGGCAAACTAGTTGCATCTAATTTGGTTATTAAATCTTTACCATTATTGGCTTCAAATAAAACGGTATGACCTAAGTTTTTTACCAAGGCAGCTAAGCCATTGCGTAATAAAACATGATCATCTGTTAAAACAATAGTTGCCATTTTTTTACTTATTTATTTCTATTTGTATTGTAGTGCCATTAATTGATTGTATTGAAAAAACGCCACCAATTAATGCTGCCCTATTTTGCATACTTTTTAAGCCAATGCCAGTTTGTGTAGCAGTTAATTTATTACTATCAAAGCCTACACCATCATCGCTAATACATAATTTAAAAACATCAATACTATACTGTAATTGTATAGTTATATTTTTTGCCTTTGAATGTTTTACACTATTATTTAACGCCTCTTGTACAATTCTAAACAGCACCATTTCCTTTTGTGGCTCTAATTTGTATGCACTACCGGTAATTTTTAAATCGGTTTTAAACTGCCCTGTATTTTGCAATATCTTTAACTCGTTGGTAATAGATTCTTGCAAGCCCAACTCTGCAATTTTATCGCCATGTAAGCTTCTGCTTAAATCTCTTAAATCGTTAATAGCTTTACTTATTAATTGTTTGGTATCAGTAATTTTTGTTTGGTTGGTAGAGCTCTCTACATTTTCAAACGTATTTAAATTTAGTTTTGCCAAGCTAAGTACTTGCCCAATATTATCATGTATTTCTTGGCTTATGGTTTTAAGGGTTTGCTCTTGAATTTCTATTTGGGTTTGGAGGAGGAGTTGTTTATGCTCTGCTTCTAATAATTGATTTTGCATGATGAGTTTATTTTTCTTTCGGGTAAATAGCAAAATAAAGAAAACAATAAATATAGCTAGTGCTAAAAATAAAATCGAACCTGTAAAAATAACTTCTTCTAATTTATCTTGCATTTTTTAGCAATTACTATTGATATGATAATACATGAGTATAAGATGTAAATTAAATTCTTTTTTATTGAAATAAAAAGTAGTGCCTTGGGATCTTTTTGATTAGCTAAGATATAATCAAATGCTAAATTATAGGCAAGGCTTCCAAGATTAAAAAATAGCAAACCCATTGCTATCCAAAACATACTTTCTTTTAGAGGATGTATTATAGTAGCACTGTTAAATAAATCTACAAAATAGTAAATGGAAAATACAATTAATAGTGCTGCACTGTATTTGATGAAATGTGTATTTAACTTATATAAGCCTTGTACAAATAATAAATTAGTTAAAGCAAAA
>JANNWD010000633.1:0-14082 GCA_031408315.1 Bacteroidota bacterium | reverse complement strand
GAAAAAGATGTACTTAGTCTAGTAAAATAATATAATAGTTTAATTAAGATAATTCTTCAAACGCCACACATAAAATTTACGGCACAAAACTCCATTACGATATTGTAGAATTATTTGTGGTGATATAATTTTCTCAAACTTGCTTTTATAAAATTCTGGTACATTTATATAATTATTAGATGGTAGAATACAATAAGCATCATCGCCTTTGCTTAATATATTTCTTTCGGTATTTATCCAAGCGTATTGATGAATATCGTTTGTATCGCCGAGTGCTAATAAATTAACTTTTAAAGGCATAGCAATATAAAAGTCTATGTGTGATGCCGGAAACCATTTGTTACTTAAAATTTTGGAATTGGGCTTAATCGCTTCACTTTTCAAATCGCTAGCAAAAATTAATTCTAGTTCATTTTTTACATTTTTCCAACCATACATATCTAATGTAAAATCGCCATCGCCTAAAAGTAGTTCATCTTTTTTACCTAATGTTCCTGGATAAAAATTAATTGTAGCAATACCTAAAATAATAATTGACAATGTAAATAAAATAGCTACTTTTAAAAATTTGGGTACAAAAATATCAAGTGTTTTACTTTGTATTTTTATGGTTGAAAAATAGCTAGATGTTAAAAGAATAATTCCACAATACGCTGGCCCTGTCCAGTGTGGCAATACATTTTTAAATAAGGAAATTACTATGGCAATTATAATTAAAGGCAAGCTACATAGCAATAAAATATTTTTTTGAGAAGATAAAATAGGCAAATTATTTTTAAATGCAGCAATAATAGCCTTTACAAAAAAGAAAAGCAATACTGGGTTATAATAAAAAATTTGACCAAAAAAAAAGGATAGGGTATCAGTAAAATTGATTCCGCCATTGGCAATATTTACTCGTTTGCTATGATACAGATATGTTACAAAATGGTTGTTGATATTCCATTGAATTACTGGATAAAAAAGTACAATAGTAATAAACATTGAAAAGTATAAAACTGGCTCTTTTAACCAACCTCTATTTTGCAAAATGATATAACTTAGTAGACCAAACCATAAAAAAATAGTATGTATTTTGCACAACATACCAATACCTACTGCAACACCAAATAATAGTAGTTTAGTTTTTTTTACTTTATTTATGTGCTTATATTTAGCAATGTCGATTAAATAAAAAATACCAAACATCCAAAAAACTAGTTGAGGAGAATCGGGCAAAATAAATATACCTGCAATTATGCTTCCATATATAGTAGTGGTATAAATTATTGCAGCAAAAAAACCAGTACGTTCATTGGTAAGTTTTTTACCACACAAAAAAAATAGCCATGTTGTTAGGGCAGCACTTAGTATTGCTCCAAGCCTAATAAAAAAAGCAGTGTCAAAATATAAATTAGCGGTAGTAAAACGTATTAACCAACCAACTATTGGTGGATGATCAAAATAATTCCATTGCAAATGTTGTGCATACATTCGGTAATAAACTTCATCATTACCTAGCTCAATACTGCAAGCAATTATACACCTAATAAGTGTAGCAATTAAAATAAGCAGTAGCGTTTTCTTTTTATAATTCAACGGTTAGTTACTTAAATGTAAAAAGAAAATTCATAGTATAATTCCATAAAAAAACAATACCAATAACGATCAGTTTTAAAAAGTAAAAATTAGCTTGTAGTTTTTTTGAAAATAAATACAGCAACAAATTATTAATACTTAATCCAATAACAGATACTACTAAAAACTGTAAAAATTGAGTAGAAGCTAGTAATGATGTTGATTGAAAAGTCCAATATTTATTTAGTAAAAAATTACTGCAAACCGCTACACTAAAACCTAACGAGTTGGATAAATATTTATTCCACTTTAGTTTTTCTTTACATAACCATGTAATAGAAAAATCTAAAAGCAACCCACTAAAACCAACTATACCAAATTTTACTAATTTAAGACTAACTAAATTATTCATGCTGGTTGTATAGAAGATGGTGAATTTGTAGGAACGCTATTTTTGGGTAAGCGATGCATTCTTTTAAATCCTTTTTTAAGCTGCTTACTATTTTGGACTAAGTAAACGGCTACAATACCGGATAAGCAGCCAATACAAGCACCTATAATAACATCAATTAAAAAGTGTTGTGCCAAATAAATTCTGGAGTAGCCAACTAATATAGCTGCTAACAAAATAGGTAATTGCCACTTTTTATTTTTTATTAGTAAAATAACAACTGTAGCAATTGCAAAGGCTGTAGCAGTATGCCCCGATGGAAAACTTGCATTCCCCGTTCTAGTAACATCATCCACAAAAAACAAATATTGCCCAGCCTCAAAAAAAAGTTTAGGCCTAGGGGAGTGTACTAAATTTTTAATAAGTTGAACCACCAAACCTGATAATAAAAAAGCGTATAAAAGGGATAGACTAAAATTTTTCTTTTTAAAATAGAAAAACAATACAGCTATTAAACAAAGGGCAAATATTCCATCGCCAATAAATGTATAATTAATAAAAAAAACATTTAGCCAAAAAGAGTGATAGGTATTAAGAGATAAAAACGTTGCTGTTTTACCGGCAACTATTAAAAAGATACAACTTATTAATACTGTTACTATCAAACCAACAAAAAAATAATTGCAATTTTTAATACTATTATTTTGGCGTTGCATACAATATAATTTTAAGCAAAATAAATCAGCTACTTTATCTAATTATTACCCCAACATTATGCAATTGTTATTTTGAAACTATATTTGAAAATGCAGGCTCTACAGTATGATTTGGCACAAAATTAATACCTAATAAGTGAGCTATTGTTTGTGCAATTTGTTCATTAAAAAGCTCTTGTTCGTTTTGCACTTCGCCTTTTGCAGCTAATAATTTTCCTAACGTTAGTAACCATGTATTTTTACTTCCTTTGGTAAACATATCATGCCGTACCCAAGTATTTGTATTTTGACCTCTGCCATGGTCGGTAGTAATAATAAAACTGGTATTGTTTTTATAAAAGGGATCATTGTTTATTAAATACCAAAGCTGGGCTAAATATTCATCAAACAAATGTGCTGCTTGCAAATAATCATCGTAATGGCTGCCATGTGCAAACTCATCTGTTTCGCCAAAGCCTATGTACACCATTTTAGGATGATTTTTTTGAATGTACTCTTTTGCCGTTAAAAAAGTAAGCATATCATTCCGGGTAGATTGTTTGTTATCTACAACATTTTGCTGAATACCATTTATTAAAATTTCATTGTTAGATAAAGAATCAGCTACAATAGTTTGATAACCGCTATTTAAGTAAATATTACTTTGTTTTTTATTAAAAATATATTCAAATAAATTCCAACTAGTAAAAGCAGCAACTTTATTTTTATAAGCTGGTTGATTGTTTACAAAATCTAAAATATTTTGATTGGTATTCCACTTTTTTTTATTGGCAATTACCGATGGATCGGCAAAGCCAGTAAATATTTCGTTGTAGCCAGCATACGAAAAACGATATGGATTTGCGACAGATACATTACTTCCCAAATTTCTATTGCCATACATACTTCCTTTATTGGCAATGGTTTTCCAAATAAAAGGCATCAGTAATTTTCTTCTCTGTTGTTCATCCTTATCCCAAAATAATTCTTTTGCAGTAGCTGTATCTTTAACATATTTAGGGTTACTGATTATGGCAGAATCGGCACCTTTAAATATTTCTTGCCAACGAAATCCATCTGTAGTTATTATAAAAATATTGGGTGCATCGTTTTGTTGTGCCAAAGAAACAAACGTAAGGATAACGAATACAGTTGAAAATAAAATTTTCATATCTAGTGGTTTTACAAAAAAACAACTAGCGTATAAAGTAATTATTAACCTACCATTACCTCTGTATTATTTATGCCTATTTAATTACCAATGTATTTGGTTGAAAAGCATACCAACAAAGCACAAGCAATAAACTTGGCAGTTTACTATCTAAAAAAGAAGTTGATTTTAATGTAGATTGATTTTGTGTGGGCAGCGGAAAATTACAAGTAAGTATAGTGGAATTTCCACCTTCGGTATACACTTTTAATTCGCCACTATTATTTTCATTAAAACTGTATTGGTACTTTTTTCCATCTAGTTCTAAAAAGCCATTTTGGGCTTGTGGTTTGCTAAGCTCTAGCTTACCCATTTTTATACCGTATTCATTTTTTATAATCGCCTTTGGAGAAAATAATCCCTTCTTTTCAAAAAAGAAAATTCTTCTACTAATACTACTTACAAACCGGGCAATACGTGTGCCTTTGGTAAAAGAAATTTCGGCAAGTTTTTTATCGGCTTGCCACAATTCAAAATTTTCATTTGCAGCACCTGTGTTTACGCTAACCCATTTCATAAACGATAGTTTTAATTTTTGATAATGTGAATATAATTTTTTAAAAATTAGTAAACGATATGTGCAAAAAAATGTGCTTTAAATGTGAATACTAGCCAAAACACATAACAATTACGTAACATTAACTTAACATGCAATAAATAACCCCCACTAAGAATAGTGAGGGTTTAGCATGAGAAAACTTGCTATTTGCTTAAGAAACTATTTATCAAACATTGTATACTAAAGCATTCATTATTTAAAAACTGTCCATGTTTTCCACCAAGTATCAGCTGTAGAACATGCTCCACGATAATTTACTGCAGTAAAACCACTTGCTAATTTTGAGTTTGTAAATGCACCAGTTGCTAATGCTGGGGAACCTGTTGCTGGGTTAAAATCTACCGTACCATCATATTTAAATGGTGCTAACAAATTCACATCATTATTTGTAGCTAAAACACTATTTGAATTTGATGGTTGATTAAAATAATTAGTTAAGTCAGTTGTTGTCCATCCTGTAGGTGCACTTGCACTTGCCGTATAAGAAAACTGGGTATTATTAGAGGCCAATATTGTATTTGCTAAAACCATTGTACCGCTATTTATGTTTAAATCTGTTGCTCTTCCAGTGGATGCATCAACTAACAAACCAGTTGGCCAACCCATAAAAATTGAATTAAAAATGCTAATAGAAGAATTTCTACGCAAATGCATTGCTCTTCTATAGTTACTATTACCTGAATTTGCTAAAGTGGCTCTTGGTCCTATTACAGTCATATTACTAAATATGGCACTTGTTTGAGGAGTAAGTGTACTTCCACTAGCATCATTATCTACTTCAAAACCATTACTACCACTTATGTCAGCAATAGAGCTATCTCTTAAACTAATACCAAATTGTACTTTTCCAGAAAAGCCATTATCCATATCCCAATCATCATCTAACCCTTTGTAGGCAATTAAATGTTTACAATTTACTGTTCCACCAAACCACTCAAAACTATCATCATTTGCGTAACTTACTTGTACGTAATCTATTATTGTTTGATTACCTACGCCACCCAATGTTAATCCATTAATTTCTTTGTCTGGCAAAAATGCATATCCTGCATATTCAATTCTAACATAACGTAGAATACCACTATTATCAGCAGGGTTTTGTTGCTGAGTAGCAGGTGTACCAAACAATCCTAAGCCGTCGCTATTATTTACTCCACCTTCAATTTCGCCTACACCTACAGCACCATTAAAAGATGAGTTTGTGGGTGCATTACCTAAAATTACCAAACCAGCCCAATCGCCTCGGTTTGGTGTAGCAGCTTCGGATGTAAAAACAATTGGTTTATCAGCAGTACCATCTGCAATAATTTTTGAACTCCTTGTTATGATTAGACCACCATTTTTTCCGTTTTCACCAACAATTTTTGTACCTGGTTCAATAGTTAAAATTGCTCCATTTGTTACGTAAACTAAACCTCTAAGTTTGTACGTATTTGCAGCTTTTAATGTTCGATTTTCTGAAATCCTACCTTCTAAAATGGTATTCTCTGTTCCGCCAGTTGGTGGATTTACAACAGTTGTTCCGCCATCAACTTCAATTTTTCTGCAACTTGTGTTAAGCAATATTACAGCTAATGCTAATAATGTTAAGCGTTTCATTTTTTTAGTTTTTAATTATTTTATTTTATAGAATATGCAAATGTTAAGGAGTAATTAGTTCCATAGTTTCGTTGTATAGCTAACACATCTTTAGAGGGTGTGCCACCGTATTTTTTATTTCCATCTAAGTCATGATAAAAATTAGCTTTTTGATTTAAAATATCACTAATATTTAATCGTATTTCTCCCTTTTTCTTCAATAGCTTTTTAGCAATTTGTAAATCTAGTAATGCTCTTGGGGCTTCCCATATATCGGATATAGCTTCGTTACCTACAAATAATATTCTTCTGCCAATTTGGTTAAATAATAGTGTGGTACTTAAGCCCATTTTTTCAACATCGTAGTTTAACCCAAAATTTATTAGGTATGGGCTTTGCCCTTGTAACGGTCTATCAACAGTACCTGTTGTATCTTTTACTTTGCTATATATATAACTGATATTACCACTTAGTGTAAAATTTTTAAGAGATTTTACAAAGTCTAATTTTTTTCTAAATTCTGTTTCTATACCTAAACCAGTGGCTTTATCCGTATTTAAAATATTAAAAGTATTTGTTCCGGGTCCTGTTCTATTAAAATAATATTCTATTGGCTTATCAAAATGCTTATAATAAGCACCTACAGTAAATAACTCTCCTGCCCTTGGATAAACTTCGTATCGTAAATCTAAATTTGTTACTTTAGTACGCTGTGCTGCTTTATTACCAACAACTTGGGCTCCTAATTCAAAATCGAAAAAGGCAAATGGACTTAACTCTCTAAACTCTGGACGAATAACTGTTTGCCCTACTGCAAAACGAATATTTGAAGTGTTGTTCACTTTATATGTAACATTTACTCCAGGTAAAAAGTCTTTAACTAGGGTATTTACATGCCTAGGGTCTTTTTGTTTAACACTACCTACTAATTGATCAAAACTTTCAAAACGTACACCCCAAACAACTCTAAATTTTTCTCCAATAGAATTATCCAACTGTAAGTATGCCGCATTCATAATTGTGTTAGCAACATACCTAAAAGCGTTTCCAGCTATTTCATCAAATTGTGCTTTATCATTGCCTAATCCAATATTTTCGGCAGCAAATATTTTATTGGCAGGTAACGTTTTTAATGCAGTACTTGCTGTATTAAAAAAGAAAGGACGACTATCAAATAATCTATCTTTTACTTGAAATAAATAACCTGCTTTAATAATTTGGCTATTTCCTTTCCAATTAAATGTTTTAGTTATATCTGTTCCTGCATTATAAATGTAATCGTTTAAGAAACTGTAAAAAATACTACCACTTTTTTGCCCAGCACCCAAACCAATTAAAGCTAAATAAGGGGCATTAGGGGTTGATGCATCTTGTGTGTAAAACAATCTTCGTTGATCAGGAATGTATTGATCTAAAATATTAAATCCGCCATACCATTTAACTCTTGTTTTAAGTTTTGCAAGGTTATGCTCACCTATTACTTGAGTATTAAAAAATGTATTTTGTTTAAACCCTATTTCTTGGGCTTTAACTTTATCACCCGTTCCTCCACCACTAAAAATATAATCCCTACCATCAAATCTATCTATAACAAAATCGTTTGTATTTATATTTAAAATGTTTTTAAACGATATTTTATTATTTGAATTGAATTGAATAGTAGCATTAGCTAACGCACCTGCTAAAACATCTCTGCTATATTTATTATTATTATATTCTATTTCAACATCGCCATCATTGTTGGCAATAAACTTATTATCAAAAGGTGTACGTTTATTAGTTTGGTTATAAGTAATCGCAAAAATTCCTCCAACCTTTTTACCAAAAATTTTTGTAGATCCGCCCCCATTTAATTGAAAAGAGGTATTGATAGGTGCAGACCCAGAAGTTGCTAACCAATTATTTCTAAATGATTTGCCATACTCAGTTTTTTGGGCTTGAGTTAACGAACTAAAGTTTGATTTAAGTGGAAAATTATTTGATAAAGATCTAGTACCATTATCATATCCCAACCAATCTGTTTTACTACCAGGGGCTTGAAAAAAACTATTACCTATTGTATTACTATTAAAACCAGTACCCAATTGCACATTTAAAAAAGCGGTGGATGGTATATCTTTTGTTTGTACTTGCACTAACCCTCCTGCCCACTCACCCGGTAACTCGGGTGTAAACGTTTTATTCATTATAATGTTATCAATCATTGCAGATGGAAAAATATCAAACGAAAACGTTTTTCTATCTGGCTCTGTACTACTTAATAAAATACCATTTAGCATAGCTTGGTTATATCTATCACTTAATCCTCTAACTACTAAATATTTACCCTCTTGTACACTTGTACCTGTTACTCTTTTTAAAACTTCCCCAGTACTTTTATCTGGGCTTCTACGAATTGCCTCTGCACTTATTACTTGTGCAACAACTTGTGTGTTTTTTTGATAACTAATTAAAGCATTTACTGTTTCCTTTTTTGCAGATGTACTTTTTACTATAACCGCATCGCCTGTTTTTGCTTTAACCTCAACAGAAACATCTTGTATAGTTACTTTTGTTTCACTTACCTCAATATCTTCAACATCTTTTATTGTACCACTGTACGAAAAAACGAGTGTTGCTTTTCCACTTACGCCTTCTACTGTTAAAGTGTATCTTCCTTCTAAATCTGTAGATGTTCCTTTGGTAGAATTTTTAACAGTAACCGATACTCCAGTTAAAGGTAAGCCCGTTTTTGCATCGGTAACTTTACCTTCAATTTTACCTTTTTGTGCAAATGAGGTTAATGAAAAAAATACAAACGTAACTAATGCAATTAAACTTCTCATGTCTCTTAATTTCATGCCGCAAAGAGAAGATTACAATGTTACCATAAAATGAATGAAATGTTACCAAAATGTTATGCCGCCAAACAACTAATTCAATGTTACCAAATTATTACCATTTATTTTGATTTTGGTTACAGTTTGTATAATGATACTTTTGCTTAAAATTAAAAATTATGGCAGGCATCAACTCTATTTTAAAAATATTTTTACCCAAGGACAGGGTTTTTTATCAACTTTTCGAAAGCGTTTCATCTTCTTTAGTAATAATGGGTGAAAAATTAAAAGATGTAGTTAATGAACCTGATTTTGAAAAAAGGGGTAAATTAATAAAGGAATTAGAAGATATGGAGCATACTTGCGATGATTTTACCCATGAAATTTTTACACAATTAGGTAAAAATTTTATTACCCCTTTTGATAGAGAAGATATACATTATTTAGCAAGTGCTTTGGATGATATTGCCGATTATATTTATGCCAGTGCAAAAAAGATAAATTTTTATAAAGTAAACCCTGCCGATAGCGGTATTCAAAAAATGGCCGATATTATTGCACAAGGCTGTGTAGCTGTAAATGGTGCTGTAGTTGAGTTACGTAATATGAAAAATATGCGTAAAATAACCGATGCATTAGTTTTAATAAATAGTATTGAAAACCAAGGCGATGATATTTTTGATTTAAGTATAGAACGCTTGTTTGATACAGAGCCTGATGCAAAAGAGGTAATAAAGAAAAGAGAAATTTATCAGGTAATGGAAATTGTAACCGATAAATGTGAAGATGCTGCAAACGTAATTGAAAGTATAATTGTGAAGTACGCCTGAAAACAAAATTAGCTAATTAGCTAATTTGCTTATCCGCTAATGGTAATGCAAGTTTTCTATAATTTAGAAATTAGCACATTAGTACATCAGCATATTAGCACATTATATTTTAAACATGACTCTAGTAATAATAATAATAATTCTTGCTTTAATCTTTGATTATATCAATGGTTTTCATGATGCTGCAAACTCAATAGCTACAGTAGTTTCTACAAAAGTACTTACCCCTTTTCAAGCAGTTGTTTGGGCGGCAATTTTTAATGTGGTAGCGTATTTTATTTTTAAAGATCATGCCGTAGCTAACACCATTAGCAAAACCGTTAATAAAGAATTTATAACACTTCCGGTAATATTTGCTGGCTTAATTGCTGCCATTTTTTGGAATTTATTAACGTGGTGGTATGGCATTCCTTCATCCTCTTCTCACACCCTTATTGGTGGTTTTGCTGGTGCAGCAATTGCTCATGCACTTTCTTTAAAAGGAATGGGGTATAGTTGGGGCAAAATTGTAGAGGGTAGTATAATTTTAAACACCGTTTTGTTTATATTTTTAGCTCCTTTGATAGGTATGTTTATATCTATTTTTATTACAATAGTTACTATAATGCGTAATATATGGGCAAGGATTGCCATAATAGCAGCCGTAACTTTTTTAACTACTTTGTTGTTTGATAAATTTGAAACCAATAAAATGGATGAAAATTTACAAAAATTTTTAAAGATTGATAAGTATAAAAAAGAAGTAAAAGATAATGAGGTAAAGCTAGCTGCAATGCCTAGCGATACTAAAATACAACAAGATTTAGCTACAGCAAAAGATAAGCTGCAAAAGGCATTACCAAACTACAATAATATTTTAGGCCTAATAAACAACTTTGACAAACTAGGTGCAACTGAAATTGGTAAACAAGCCACCGCAAATGGTTGGTTAAAAGATATTGAAGCTAGCCGCTTAAAAGATGATGTACGAAATGCAAATGACTATTTAATTTTAGAAGCTGCAGCAAATACAGATACCGCAGCAAAAGCTCAATTTTCAATTGCAAAAGATGCCACCGAAAAATATAGAGATCCATTAAAAAAATATTTTAAAAAAGAGTTAAGCTTAGATAGCACTTTAGTTGCTTTAAATGCCATCTATCCAATTAAAGACATTAATACAGAAAAAATAAAGGAAAAAATTAGTGGTTTTAGCATTGAAAAAGCGTTATCGAAAGATATTGATAAAGCTGATAATGGAATGATTGTTTGGGGGATAGTTTTTACTTCAATTTTCTTTTGTTTAATTTATTTATATGTAGAAAAAATAAAAACACCCACTGCATTTACTGTAGCAAAAATGTTTAAAAAATTACAGTTGTTTAGTTCGGCTGCCTTTAGTATTGGGCATGGAGGTAACGATGCACAAAAAGTAATGGGCATTATTGGTGCAGCGTTAATTGCCAACGGAAATATTCAAAATTTTAGCGATTTACCTGCATGGGTGCCTATAGCTTGCTACGTTGCTATTGGCTTAGGCACAATGAGTGGCGGTTGGAAAATTGTAAAAACAATGGGTACAAAAATTACAAAAGTTACACCGCTAGAGGGTGTAGCTGCAGAAACTGCTGGTGCATTTACATTGTTTTTTACAGGGCAAATGGGTATTCCGGTAAGTACTACACATACCATTACAGGTAGTATAATTGGTGTAGGGGCTACAAAGCGTTTAAGTGCTGTACGTTGGGGAGTTACTATTAATTTACTTTGGGCTTGGATATTAACCATACCAGTTAGTGGCTTATTAGCTGCATTAACTTACTGGATTATTAGCTTTTTTGTAAAATAATTTTTTGAATAATAATAAATAAATAAACATTCGCTAAGGCGAATGTTTTTTTATTTTGTAGATTTGTGAAAACCATAAATAATGGAAGCTGTTAAATTAATTGTGAAAAAAAATAAACGAGGTAAGTTTAATATAACATTACCGGTAACCACATCCAAAAATGAATTGGAAGTATTATTTGTAATAAATGAAGAAAAAAAAGAAGTTAAAAAACATTGGAGTGATTTTGCAGGCAAAATGCAGTGGAAAGGAGATGCAAATGAATATCAAAAAAAAATAAGAGATGAGTGGAGTTAAAGTTATTTTAGATACAAATGCCTTACTTCATTTTTTACAAGGCACCATAAAGTTAAACTACGCTCTTACCTCAATAGGTATTTCCTTAATTTCAAAAATTGAATATTTAGTAAACCCAGAGTTAGGAAAAAACGATATTCATTTATTTGAAGAATTAGAAAATGAAATTAAAATAATTGATTTTGCTAGTGAAAATCTTGAGTTAATTAAAACTACAATATCTATCCGAAAAAAATATAAATTAAAATTGCCAGATGCAATTATTGCAGCTACCGCCATTACAAATAATGCACTACTCATTAGTGCAGATGGTACATTTTCAAAAATCCACAATCTTAATTTTAAGCACATTAAATAATGAGTAAAATATTGGTAACTGGCGGCTGTGGTTTTATTGGCAGTCACACTATAGTAGATTTAGTAGAAAATGGATTTGATGTTATTAGCATTGATAACAACAGTCGTAGCAATGCTTTTATGTTAGATGGTGTTGAAAAAATAATCGACAAAAAAATAAAAAATTACCCAATAGATTTATGCAAGTATGCAGATACACTAAATGTGTTTGAACAAAATAAAGATATCGTAGGCATCATTCATTTTGCAGCGTACAAAGCCGTTGGCGAATCGGTTGAAAACCCAATGATGTATTACGAAAACAACATCATCTCTTTACTAAATATTTTAAAATGTGCAAAAGCATTTAACGTAAACAATTTTGTTTTTTCTTCGTCATGTACGGTTTATGGTAGTCCAGAAGTAATTCCAGTAACAGAATTAACGCCGCTAAAACAAGCCGAAAGCCCTTATGGCGCTACAAAGCAAATAGGTGAGCAAATTGTAAAAGATGTTAGCAGTCAAAATTTTAAAAGTATTTTGTTACGCTATTTTAATCCTGTTGGTGCACATCCAAGCAATAATATTGGAGAGTTACCGATTGGCAAACCACAAAATTTAATACCAGCAATAACACAAACTGCTATTGGCAAATTACCACAAATGAATGTGTGGGGTAATGATTATGATACTAAAGATGGAAGCTGTTTAAGAGATTATATACATGTTAGTGATATTGCACATGCACACACTTTAGCGTTAAATTATCTTATTCAAAATAAAAATAAAACAAATTTCGATATTTTTAATTTGGGCAGTGGTAATGGCTACACTGTTTTAGAAGTAATAAATATGTTTGAAAAAGTAAGTGGTCAAAAATTAAATTACACCATTGGCCCTCGCCGAAGTGGCGATGTTGTAGCTATTTATGCCAATAACGAAAAAGCTGTAAATGATTTAGGTTGGACGCTAAAATACGACTTAGAAGATATGATGAAAACAGCTTGGGATTGGGAAATGCAATGTGCTAATATGCTAATTGGATAATTTGCTAATTTCTAAACTGCAACAATTATTTTACTATTATTTACAGTTTGCTTTAATTCATCTTTCAAAAAGCCTTTAAGGCTTAAGTCTTCATCTAATAGCTCCCAATGAATACCAGTTCCATCTGCAATCAACTCATATTGGTTAAGCTGTTGGTCTGTTGCATTTTTTAAAGATGAATAAGTAGAAATTTTCTGATGCAAAATAGCCTTAGTGTTTAATACAATAAGCATTAAGTCCAATTCTTTATGAAAATCCACAGCCAATATTCTTAGCCCATCAGCATAAATCAACTGCTCTATAGAATCGTAGTTATTTTTTAAAGTATTCATTCCATTTTGTTTTAAAATAATCAACATTTTCTGTGACTATTTCCATTATATCATTTTCCTCTTTAGTACTAAATCTGTGAAAATAGGATGGCGAAACATCAGGCTCTAGCCAAATTTTACCATCTGCATTACCTTTTCTCACATGAATATGAATAGGCTCATCATTTTCATTGCTGTAAAAGAAAAATCTAAACCCATTTATTAATAATACAGTTGGGATTAAAACAAATTTAGTATTTATATCTCAATAATATGCTAACCCGATAATTTGCTAATTGTAAAGTAGCAATGTATCTTCGCCACTCAAAAATATCAAATCAAAAAATTATAGATTACATAATGTTAAACGCAATAGAAGTTACTGGCAATAAAGATACCCGTAGTGGTTTTGGCGATGGCATTTTAGCTGCTGCTCGTAAAAATCCAAATATTATGGCACTTACAGCCGATTTGGCTGGCTCTTTAAAACTACAAGGTTTTATGAAGGAGTTTCCAGAACGTTTTGTACAATGCGGTATTGCAGAAGCTAACATGATTGGTATTGCTGCTGGTTTAACGATTGGTGGAAAAATTCCCTACACAACAACCTTTGCAAATTTTAGT
>JANNWD010000632.1:0-1635 GCA_031408315.1 Bacteroidota bacterium | reverse complement strand
TCCTTTGTTGTTTATACTATATTGGCTGTTTTTTGTTCCAAAAAATAAGTTGAAATGGACCGATGCTTTCCCATTGCTTTGGTATCCGCTAATTTATCTTGCCGTAGTTTTATTAAGAGGTGCCAACTCTGGTCATTATCCTTATCCTTTTGTAGATGTAAAAACAATAGGTTACAGCAAGGCTTTATTGAATAGTTTTTTTGTAACAATGGCTTTTTTATTTATATCCTTTTTATTTATTGGTATAGCAAAATTACTAAGCAAGAAAAATAATGAATAATACTAGTAAACATACCGATCCTCTACATGGAGTAACACTAAAAGTGATTCTCGAACGCCTTGTAAATAAATACGGCTGGCAAGAGCTAGGAGAGATGATTAAAATAAATTGTTTTACAGATAATCCTAGTATAAACTCCTCTTTAAAATTTTTGCGTAAACATGAGTGGGCTCGTAAAAAAGTAGAAGCACTTTATATAGACTCTATAGGTGAACTGATTAGATAAATCCATTTATGAAATACCCAATGCAGGGTAGTGTTTTGGTTAACCTTTCTGTTTACTTTTACGGTACAAATTTTAAGTATGATACGTTTTTTATTTTCTATACTTTTTGTATCTTTTTTAACTACACATTTAACTGCCCAAAAAAATGGCATACTACATTTAACTGGTATAAAATATTTTAGAGATGGGGTATGGGGTAAAAATATTGAAGTAAACGTAAATGATAACTTACTCATAAGTAATAAAGTACCCCACAATACTGATTTTGATATTAAACTAATTGAACCAACAGGCTTTGTACCCGATGCAAAAGGTAAATTTTATCCGGGTATTAAAATACTATTGTTAAATGCCAAAAAAGATACTATCGCATTTTCCCCAAATATTTTTGGTAGCAAAGGATTTGGCTTTGAGGAAGGAACATTTAAAAGTTTGACTGCAACATTAGGCTATACCCAAAAAGTAAACGATGGCGATACCATTTATCAATTCATTACTTTTTTTGATACACGTAGTAAGAATAAATTATCTATTGAGTTTCCTGTACTTATTTCGTTTAAACCAGATAGTTTGCTTACCACCACCTATACAAGTACAGCAAGTGGTACTAAAGGTTACAAAGCTGCTGCTACCAATGGAATACAACTAAATACCATTGAAGCTTATTTAGATAGTATTTACTTTCCAACCTCTCTTTACTATTCTTTACGCTCTGCAAAAATGTTGGGCATTACTTTGGATGAAGCCAAAGTAGGAAATTTTAATGCATGGATTTATGATGAAAACATGAACGAAGTTATACTGCCCAAAAAAGCACAACACTATTTTGCCTTGCTAAAAAATGGCAGCGATGAAATAAATGTATTGGTGCAAATACCCTTAAATCCTACCGATAAAAATAATAACAAATATACTGCCCGTTATAGGTGGGAAAGTAAAGATGGATTGAAGGTTATTGATGTGGTTAATAAGTTTGGCTGGTAAAAATTTAAAAATTGTAACCTATACTTACCGCACCAGATGGTTGAATGTATCCATTTCCAATAATAGGTGTAAATCCTAATCTCCAAGAAAAGCCACCATCCTTGGGCATCCTTCTGTACATGAAAGAAGCGTTGCCATAAATACT
>JANNWD010000631.1:0-3214 GCA_031408315.1 Bacteroidota bacterium | reverse complement strand
ATTTTCAATATTTTTTGGGGAATAAATTATAATAGAAAAGGGATTGCCTACCAACTTAATTTACGTAAAGATTCTATTACAAAACAAGATGTAGTTGAGCTAAATAAGATGTTGGTAGAAAAAGTGAATACTACAAAGCTGAGTTTGTTGTTGAATAAAATTGATTATCCTACCAATAAACAACTTTTTGCAAGGGTGCAAAATGCGTATAAAAAAGTAGATAGCCTTTATCCTTTTTTAGAATACAAGCCAGCAAGTATAAAATCATCCATGTGGGGTTGGTTGGGTAATTACACTGGGTTTACGGGCTATTATAATCCATTTAGCGGAGAGGCTCAAGTAAATACTACTATTCCAAAATTTATACAACCCTTTACCACCTGCCACGAAGTTGGGCATCAATTGGGTTACGCAAAAGAAAACGAAGCAAATTTTGTTGGCTTTTTAGCTGCTATTCATTCACAAGATACGCTACTACTTTATTCTACTTATTTAGATATGTTTTTATATAGTAATCGTAATTTATTTAGGGTAGATAAAGCAGCTGCAAAAACATTTGCTAAAGCATTAATACCGCAGGTAAAAGAAGATATTGCTACTTGGCGAAAATTTAATGCTAACCACAAAAGCTTTATGGAGCCAATTGTACGATGGGGTTATAGTAATTATTTAAAACAAAATAATCAACCACAAGGAATGCTGAGTTACGATGCAGTTACAAATTTTTTGGTGCTGTATTATAAAAAGTATGGTAAATTGTAAATAAATTTTGTAACTATGAATAATTATCTCAAACTATTTATTTCAATTTTAGTTCCTTTAGCAGTTGGTGGAGTTGCTGGTTTTTTTACTACAAGTGGCGTAGATGGTTGGTATGCTATGGCCAATAAGCCAAGTTTTAATCCGCCTAATTGGATTTTTGCTCCTGTATGGACAATGCTTTACATACTAATGGGTATTGCGTTGTATTTAGTTTGGAAATCAAATGCCGCAGCATCGGTAAAGCAAACGGCTATTATTTTATTTGTGGTGCAATTAACGCTTAACTTTTTTTGGAGTATTATCTTTTTCAAATTTCAACTTACAGGTTGGGCTTTTGTAGAGATTATTGCTATGTGGGTGGCCATTTTATTTACCATACTTTGGTTTGGAAAAATAAGCAGCACAGCCGCTTGGTTGTTGGTGCCTTATATATGTTGGGTAAGTTTTGCTACAATTTTAAATTATAGTATTTGGAGGTTGAATTAAAACACCAGCTTTTCTCTAAATTTCTTATTAAAAATTATTTGTGCTTCAAATGGATCAAGCCATTGCTCCATTTTTTGTTGCTCTTGCTCTGTAAGGTTATTTAAAAAAATACAAAGCTCCATTTTTGTTCCATCTTTTTTGGTACAATAAATTACATGCGTAAGCACAAAACCTGTGCTACCGCCTTTTACACCATAATGCTTAAATACGTTTTGAAAGGCTTTGCTTTCCATAGGAAACTCCAATACTTCGGCTATTATTGCATAAGCATCTTCATTAAAAAATTTACGATTGTTTAAAACCTTAGCAATTTGATTGTACTCTTTTGTGGTAGAACTTGGTAATCTATCACTCCATAGTTTTTGCATGGTCATCGTTAAATCTTGCGGTCTAAATTTTAGCTTAAATGTACTATCGTATTTTAACTGATTGTGTATTCTAAAAATATTTTTACTGTATTGTTCCTCACTCATTTTTTTTATGGCTTTCAAAATTCTTTCTTCGCCAACAGCTTTAGGATTTTGATACATATACAACGATGATACAATGGGGTAAATAGCCGAATGTTTTTTTAATCCTAATAATTGTATGTTGTTTTTTACATTATCAAAACCCAATAAATCGCATAAAAATTCGGTATTGGCATTACTGCTAAACATTATCATTCCTCTTGCCACATCCAATATTTTTATGCTATCGTTTTTTATATGCTTATTTTCTTTTTCGAATGCAAGCCATGTCGGATGGGCATCTCCATCGGTATTAGGTAAATAATACTTTTCTAATTCGGCTAACGCTACATAACCATTTTCATTAATTACACCTGCACTAGCTTGCTTTGCAAACTCCATAGCCACCATAATTTTTACGGTGCTTGCAAGCGGCATTACTTTATCTTCATTAAGCTTTGCAATAACGGTATCGTTGTTGGTAATGTATAAAGATGCTTTTGCTTTATTGGCTTTTACAAAAAGCAAAAACGAATCGGCAATATTTGGTTTTAGTTGTGCAAATAAAATTTGAACTAAGAATAGCCCAATTAGTGTAAATCTAAATTTCATATCTAACCTTTGTTTGCTTTGTAAATGTTGTTTCTTTGTGTGAAACCTATTAAAAACTATTCTTCCACATCATACTTTCTACAGGCTTGTTGTGCTGCCCACTGTATTTTGCATTTTTCTTTTGGTTGTATTTTACTTCAATTTCACCATCTACCGGAAAGTAAATTAATTGCCCAATAGGCATTCCTTTATATACTCGTACTGGTTGCTTTACAGATATTTCTAGTGTCCAATTACCACAAAAACCAACATCGCCTTTACCTGCTGTGGCATGTATATCTATACCTAAACGGCCAGTGGAAGATTTACCTTCTAAAAAAGGAACATGGGCATGTGTTTCGGTGTATTCAAGAGTTACACCCAAATAAAATTCGTGTGGTTGCAATACAAAGCCTTCGTCTGGTATATCAAAATGCTCAATGGTATTGTGCTTTTTAGCATCTAATTCTTTATTAGTGTAAGTGGCTAAATGTGCACCCAAATGCACATCGTAACTATTACTGCCTAAATCACTTCTATCGTAAGGAACAATTTTTATAGTACCTTTTTCAATTTCTTCTAAAATTCGCTTATCACTTAATATCATCAGTAAAAATAAATTGTTGTGTTGTTAAATGGTTTGGTTGTTAATTTGTAAAAGTAAATTATTCATTTTTCATTATTCACTATTCATTGGTTTTATGCCTTTGGTTTATCAACAAAATATTAACGCAGTTACCAAATTAGGTGTTTGGCATATTACCGAAACCGAAGATTTTTTTGCCGCAATATCGGTACAAAAAGAAATTACCCATTGGCACAAACGGCTACAACACTTTGCTGGGAGGTATCTGCTGCAAGAGTTGTATCCAAAATTTCCATTAGCAGGTATTAAAATTGCCAATACTCGTAAACCTTTTTTGGTT